>DATASA010000176.1:0-8357 GCA_036269435.1 Acidimicrobiales bacterium
GTCGACGAAACGATCGAGACGCGTGAGCGGCTTCGTGCGGCCGGGGCCGTCGAGAGCGTCGTCCAGGGCGGCCTTGAAGCGGTCGACGTGGCGGGCGCGCAGCGCGGCGAGGAGCTGCGTCTTCGAGTCGAAGTAGAGGTACACGGTGCCCTTCGCCACGCCGGCGTGCTCGGCGACGTCGGCGATGGTGGCCGATGCGAACCCACGCTCGACGAACACCTGCTCGGCGGCGTCGAGGATCTGGTCCCGGCGGACGTCGTGGGGTTCCCGCCGCCGGCGGGCCGCGCCCGGTGGCCGCCCGCCAGCCGACGTCCCGTCCTCGTCCCCGGCCACCGGTCCAAGGATACGGGCTTGACGACTGACTGTCAGTCATTCAAGCTACTGACTGACAACCAGTCAGTCTGAAGGAGAACGCCACATGACACACGAGGCCGGTCCGACGCACGTCACGTCCGACGGCGGAGACGACCCGGCTCAGGGGTGGGTGCGCGAGCAGGCCCGGCACGACCGCATGCTGGCCGCCTACGGCCGGCTCCTCCTCGCGGCGGCGGATCTTCGTCCCGGGCGCGTGGTGGTTGACGTCGGCTGTGGCACCGGAGAAACCACCGTGGCCGCCGCCCTCGCGGTGGCACCGGGTGGCAGGGTCGTGGGGATCGACGCGTCGGAGGTGATGCTGGTCGCGGCCCGCCGGCGCGCCGAGGCGTCCGCAGCGGGGAACGTCCACTTCGTGCACGCCGACGCAGAGGACCACAAGATGCGCCGGGCCAGGGCCGACGTGATCCTGAGCCGTTTCGGGACGCTGCACTTCCTCGATCCCGCCGGCGCGTTCGCCAACCTGCGCGAGGCCCTCGTTCCGGGGGGCCGGCTCTGCTTCACCGCCTGGGCCGAGGAGGCCGCCAACGCCTGGTCGACCATCCCGCGCCGCGTCCTGGCCGGCCACGTCCCGCACGCGTCCCCGCACGGGCATGCCGACGGGCCGTTCGGCTTTGCCGATCCCGACCGGATTCGGCAGGTTCTCGCCGACGCGGGCTACGTCGACGTCCGGGTGTCGCGCAGCGACGAAGCGGTGTGGGTCGGGGCCGACCGCGCCGACGCCGTCTCCTTCTTCCTCGCCACTGCGTCCAAGGCCTTGCGCGACGCGGACGAGGCGACGGCCGCCGCCGTCGGCCGGGAGCTCGGGGCGGCCCTCGATCCGTTTGTCGGCCCCGACGGCGTCGTGCTGCCCGCGGCGGCGTGGATCGTGACGGCGAGCGGCGCGTAGGCGGAGGCCGGCTATCCGCTCCCGGCGGCGACGAAGGACGGGGCATCGCCGGCGGCCCACGCGTCGAGCAGGTCGTCGCCCGGGCACCGGGCCCGGTTCACGTAGCGCTCGACGAACGCCTCCCCGGCGCGGATCGTCGCCGGGTCGACCCCCAGGCCCGGCATGGCCGCCAGGGCGGCGGCGAAGCACGTGCGGGCGGCCGACGCCAGGCCGGGGTGGGCCAAGCCGTGCGCGGCGGCGTCGGCCCAGGAGTCGGCGACGGGCGCGCACGCGCGCTCGGCCACGTCGAACGCGGCCGGGTCGTCCAGCAGGGCGACGACGACGGCCACCGCCACCATCCACCAGGGATCGGGCACGGCGTCGATCATCCGCAGCTCGAGCCAGCCCTTCGGGCGGACGGGCGGGAAGAGCGTGGTGAGGTGGTACGCGAAGTCGTCGAGGGTCGGATAGCCGAGCTCGTGGCCGTCGCCCAGCCAGGCCGCGAACGGCAGCCCGCCGGCCAGCGGTGTGAACCGGTCGGGTGCGGCGCGGATGAGCATGACGTCGGCCGCCAGCGCGTAGCGGGCCCACGTGTCGGGCGGCGTCAGGGACTGCGGGGCGCGAACTTCGGCCACCGGCGAGGAGCGGGTGGGGTCGAGCGCGGCCCAAATCTGCTGGCGGGACGACCGCGCCCCTGTCGGCTGCCCGCCGGCCAGGGGCGAGTTGGCGAAGGCCGCCACCAGCACGGGACCGACGGCGTGGGCCAGGCGCCAGCGCCGGGCGAGCATGGCCGGGTCGCCGAGGTCGAGGTTGACCTGGACCGACGCGGTGCCGCACATCATGGCCCGGCCCACGGCGCCGCCCGCGTCGAAGAACGCCTCCATGGCGTCGTAGCGGGGGCCGGAGACGACCCGCCGGTGCGGACGCCCCGGATCGAGCCCGACGGCGGCGGTCTCGACACCGGCGGCGGCGAGGCCGGCCCGAAGGGAGCTCAGGTCGGCAGCGGTCGCCTCGATGGCGGCAGCGGCTCCGGGGTGCGGGCGGCTGCTGATCTCGACCTGGCCGCCGGGTTCCAGGGTGATCGCAGCCTGGCCGGGGAGCTCGACGGCGGCCAGCGCATCGAGGAGGTCGGCGGCGCGGGGTCGACTGCCCGGGTCGTCGGCGGGGTGGGTCAGCAGCTCCACCTCCACGCCCACCCTCGCGACACCGGGCGGCGGGGTCTCGTCGCCTCCGAAGCAGTGGCGGCGGACGAAATCGTGGACGTCTGCAGGGGTCAGGGATCGCCGGGGCGCGGGCACGTGGTTACCGGTGCCCGAAGGACGAGGCAACCCATACCAGGTTGCGTACCGGGGCCAGCCAGACGTGGAGCTTGATCATCGATGCGACCTTTCTTGTCGTGTTCCGCCACACACTGTCCTACAACCCCCGGTGTTCGAAGCGCGTTCATGGCCTGGGGCCGGGATCGCGGCGGGTCGCCAGCAGCCCGGCCACGCCGGCGACGATGAGCAGCACCGGCCACGTCCAACGGGACTCCAGGCCGGCGCCCTGGGTGAGCAGGGAGACGAGGGCCGTCCCCGCGAAGATCATTCCCGCCAGCAGCGACAGTCCGTCCAGGTCATGGCGCGGCACGGCGCACCTCCACCTGGCCCGCACCCACCCGGGTGCGGAGGACGATCCGGCCGGAGCCGTCCTGTCCGGCGTCGACGACGTGGCGGCGGACGTCGAGCCCGCCCGCGGCCTGCCCGAACAGCTGCAGGTTCCCGGCGCCGGCATGGGCGTCGACGTCGACGGCGACACCAGCGGGGACGAACACCTGCAGGTGGCCGGCGGCGACGGACGCCACCACGGTGACGGTGCCGCCCGCCAGCGCGAGACCGCTCAGGTCGACCCGGAGGGTGCCGGCCGCCAGCCGGTACGGAGACTGGATGTCCGGGATCGTGACCGGCCGGAAGGTGGCGTCGCTCGACCCACCCCGGATCGGCACGTCGATGATCGACGCCGCCGCGAGGCCGACGGCGAGGATCAGCCCCACCGGGATCAGCCAGCGGGCCCGGCCCCGCCGGGCCCCCACCACGAGCGCCCCGCCGGTCAGCAGCAGCGCCAGGGCCAACCCCGTCTCGGGGGACACCCGGGCCAGGCTCAGCCCGCCGGCCAGGACGGCCAGCAGGCTCAAGGTCACCGGAACGAGGACCGAGCGGGGCTTGGGCGGCCGCTCCCTTTTAACCGTTGCCGTCTTCGTGGTCGCCGTCGTCTCCGTCTCCGGACCGGGCGCCATCGCGAACGGCACCGTGGGCGAGTCCGACAGCGCCGGCTCACCGAAGGACTCGGCCGTCGGCGTCCCCTCTGTCGGCGCACGCCATGCGGGCGGTGGAGGCGGGGGAGGCGGGGGAGGCGGGGGAGCAGCGACGTACCGCCCGGCGCCCCCATCGGAGGGGGAAGGGGGTCGACCTTCGCCGGGCGCGTCCCGCCGGGACCAGAGCACGAGCCCGCCGATGGCCAACAGCACCACTCCGACGGGGACGTCGCCGTGGCCTCGGTTGCTGAACTGGTTGACGAGCAGCAGGAGCCCACCGCCGACGAGGACGGCGGTCAGCAGCTTCTGGGTGCGCTCGCTGCCGGCGCGGGGGAGCACGAGCTTGCCCGTGTCGTCCGGAACGAGCAGCCAGGCCAGGAGGTAGAGCAGGATGCCCGAGCCGCCGGCCAGGGCGAGCACGACGAACGCGATCCGGAACACGACCGGGTCGATCCCGAAGTAGCGGGCCAGGCCACCGGCGACGCCTCCGACAACCTTGTCGTCGGTGGCCCGGGTCAGGCGCGGTTGCCTGCGGTACGGGGGAGGGGTGTCGGTGGGAGGGTCGGTGTCGTTCACGGTGTCCATGGGCCGATCGTGCGCCCGGACGGCGCCCGTCTCCATCCGGGACGTCCCGGGTCGATCCCGTAGGGGATACGGACGTCGGGTCCGGAGCATGCCCCGTGGTAAGGGGTGGTGGCCCATGCGATCATCGAACCGGTGAGCAGCGAGACCAGGAGCATCCCGGGCCGCTGGGCCCGGAGCCCGACCGACCGGGTGCTGTCGGGTGCGTGCGGCGGCGTCGGCCGCGCCGTCGGCGTCGACCCGCTCGTGCTGCGGGTGGCCGTCGTGGCCCTCACCGTGGTCGGCGGCACCGGCGCCCTGCTCTACGTGCTGGCCTGGCTGCTGCTGCCGCAGGAGGGCAGCGACACCTCGCTGGCGGTCGCCGCGGCGCGCGACCGGGGGCGCGACCTGGCCGAGGTCCTGGCCATCGGCTCGATCGTGCTGGGCGCCGTCCTCCTCGTCCGGGCGACGGGGGTGTGGTTCAACGACGCCTTCGTGTGGCCGTTCCTGCTGGCCGCCGTCGGCCTGGCCGTCATCTGGCGGCAGGCCGGCGACGACGACCGGTCGTCGCTGCTTCGCGTCGTCGACCGGTTCCCCCGCCCAGGGACGCCGACGATGGATCTGCGCTCTCGCCGGGCGGCGCTCGCCCGCGTCGTGGCCGGGGTCGTCTTCGTCGTTCTCGGGGTGGCCGCCTTCCTGGCCGCCAACGACGCGTTCTCCGCGGTCAGCCAGGGAGTGCTGGCCAGCGCGGGAATCGTCGCCGGGCTCGCCCTCATCACCGGACCGTTCTGGCTGCGCATGGGACGGGACCTGGCCCTGGAGCGGCGTCGGCGGATCCGGTCCGAGGAGCGGGCCGAGGTGGCCGCCCACCTGCACGACTCCGTTCTGCAGACCCTCGCCCTCATCCAGCGCAACGCCGAGGACCCCCGGGCCATCGTCACCATGGCCCGTCGCCAGGAGCGCGAGCTGCGGGGGTGGCTCTTCGAGAACGAGCAGGATCTGCCCGGTGCCGAGACGTTGGCTGCGGCCCTGACCCGCGCCGGCGAGGAGGTGGAGGGGCTCCACGGGGTGACCGTCGACGTCGTGTCGGTGGGCGACCTGCCCCTCGACGAGCGGGTCCGTGCTCTCGTCGCCGCGGCCCGGGAGGCGATGGTCAACGCGGCCAAGTGGTCCGGGGACCTGACCGTCTCGGTCTACGCCGAAGTACGCGACGGCGAGGCGTCGGTGTTCGTACGCGACTGGGGTGCCGGCTTCGACCTGGAGGCCGTCGCCCCCGACCGTCACGGGGTGCGGGAGTCGATCGTCGACCGCATGGCCCGTCATGGAGGCCGGGCCGTGGTGAAGACGGCTCCCGGCGAGGGCACGGAAGTCGAGCTGCGACTGTGAGCGCCGACCGGGTCACGGTCTTCCTGGTGGACGACCATGAGCTGTTCCGCAAGGGGGTCCGGGCCGAGCTCGGCGAGGCGGTCGAGGTCGTGGGAGAGGCGTCGGAGGTCGGGGCCGCGGTAGAGATGATCGTGGAGCGGCGGCCGGACGTCGTGCTGCTCGACGTCCACCTGCCCGACGGTGGCGGCCGGGCCGTCGTCCAGCAGGTCGCGCCGGTGGCGCCCGAGGTCCGGTTCCTCGCCCTGTCGGTGTCGGACGCAGCCGAGGACGTGATCGGCGTCATCCGGGCCGGTGCCCGCGGTTACGTCACCAAGACGATCTCCGGACCCGAGCTGGCCGACGCCATCCGCCGGGTGGCCGAGGGCGACGTGGTCTTCTCCCGCCGGCTGGCCGGCTTCGTGCTCGACGCCTTCGCCGCCGGTCCGGGGCCTTCGGCCGATCCGGATCTCGACCAGCTCACGACCCGGGAGCAGGAGGTCCTCCGCCTCATCGCCCGGGGGTACCCGTACAAGGCCATCGCCACCGAGCTGGTGATCTCGGCCCGGACGGTCGAGAGCCACGTGTCGTCGGTCCTGCACAAGCTGCAGCTCTCCAACCGCCACGACCTCACCCGCTGGGCCGCCGAGCGCCGGCTGATCTGAGCGTCGCACGCGGGAGCGACGGCCCCGCGCCGTGTGCCATGCTTGGTCGCCGCATGGTGGCCGTAGCTCAGTTGGTTAGAGCGCCAGGTTGTGGCCCTGGAGGTCGGGGGTTCGAGTCCCCTCGGTCACCCTCGGGGGCATCGGTCGAAGAAGTTCTTTTCATGCGCCTCTAGCTCAACTGGCAGAGCAGCAGACTCTTAATCTGCGGGTTCAGGGTTCGAGTCCCTGGGGGCGCACCACAGCGGCCGGGCGGGTGTAGAACCCGCCGTCAGGCCCGGACGTCGAAGCCGGCGTCTTCGACCGCAGCCCGTAGGGCGGCGTCGTCGGGGGCGCTCTCGGCCACGACGGTCACCTGTCCGCTGGGCAGGTCGACCGAGACGTCGGTCACCCCGGCGACACCTCCGACCGCGGCCCGGACCGACGAGACGCAGTGGTCGCAGGTCATGCCGTCCACCAGGAGAGTGGTAGTCGTGCTCATGACCGAACCCTACTACCAGTGGGGGGTATATCGGCCGGGCCGGCGCGGCGCGATTCGAGGTGCAAGGCCAGCACCGGGCAGTTCGACACAGCCCACCGGGCGTGGGCCAGCAACTCGGGCGGGACGGCTTCCGCCCGCACGATCGGGTAGCCCCAGTCGTCGAGGCGGATCCACTCGGGCAGCAGCTCGGCGCAGATGCCGTGGCCGTCGCAGGCGATCGGGTCGACCCGCAGAACGTGGACGCGGTGGCCCATGGTCATCTCCACCCGGCGGCGGGGACCGGTACGGCGAGAACCGGCGGGCGGCCGGCGCCGGCACAACCGTCGCCCCGGGCGTGGCGGGCGAGGTCGGCGGCGAACACGTCGAGAGCGCTGCGCAGCAGGGCGACGGCGCCGTCGGGGTGCCGGCAGCCGCCGCGGCCCTCGATGTCGTCGGCCCACCGGCGCAGGCGGGCGGCGGCGTCGCCCGAACTGTCCCGCGGCAATGCGGCCGCTGCGCCGGCGAGGGCCGGAAGGCCGCGCACGCACGGGCCGCACTGGCCCGCACTCTCGGCCGCGAACCAGTCCAGGACCCGGGCCGTCTCGGTCAGCCCGCAGGCCGCCTCGGGCAGGGCGACGATGACGCCCGCACCGGGCGACGCAGCGAACGGCGCCAGGCCGGCGCGGCTGAAGGGGGCGTCGAAGGCGGCGGGCGCCGGCACCCACGCGCCCGAGAAGCCGCCGACCAGGAGGGCCTGGAGCTGCTCGGTCGGGCCGCCGGCCCGGCCGAGCAGGTCCGACACCGGGGTGCCCCAGGGGACCTCCATGACGCAGGGGCGTCGTACCGCGCCGGTCACGGTGACGAGGGCGGTCCCGGGCTCGTCGGCCGTACCCGTCGCCCGGAACCAGCCCGAGCCGTAGCGCAGGATCTGGGCCAGGTGGGCCAGGGTCTCGACGTTCTGCACCAGCGTCGGCCGACCCTCGACGCCGCCGGGCGCGCCCGCGTGCGCGGACGCGCCGGTCGGTTTGGCGGGTCCGCCGTCGAGCCAGCGGACGAGGGCCGAGGACTCACCGGCGACGTAGCGGGTCGGGGTGGCGGCCAGGCGCAGGTCGACCGTCGCCCGTTCGCCCCGCCGTTCGACGATGGCCTGGCGCACGGCGTCCAGCGCGGCGGTGTGGGCCCGATCGACGGCGACGACGACCGTCTCGGCGCCCACCGCGGCGGCGGCGAGGACGGCACCGTCGAGGACGAGGTGGGGGGCGCGGGTGAGGAGCAGCCGGTCCTTGGCGCTGGCCGGCTCCCCTTCGGACGCGTTGACGACGACGACGCGGGGGCCGCGCCGAGCGGCGACGGCCCGCAGCTTCTCTCCTGTCGGGAAACCGGCTCCGCCCCGGCCGCCCAGGCCGGAGTCGGCCACGACGGAGATCAGGTCGGCCCGGGGGGCGGGCCCAGCGGGCGGCGGCGCCGGATAGCGGCGGCGGTGCGTGGCGAGGGGTGTGACGCCCCCGTCGCCGAGGTCGGCGAGGAGGCCGGCGGGGCCGGTGGCGCGGGCGTCGGGGACCAAGGTCGTACCTGCGGCGTTCATGGGTGGGCCCTCCTATCGGGCGGTGGTGACGAGGGAGCGAGGGCGGTCGGCGGCCTGGTCCGACCCGGCCGCCCGGGCCTGCACGACCCGCAGGACCGTGAGCCCCGCGGCGACGGCGGTGACGCCGAGGATCCCCCAGCGCATCAACGGCGCGGCCCGGTCGGTGCCGGCGGAAAGGGCGTGGGTCGTCGCCA
>DATASA010000177.1:0-14512 GCA_036269435.1 Acidimicrobiales bacterium
CGGATCAGGTGCCTGCGTGGCGGTCGGATCAGGCGCGCGGGAGGCGTTTGGATCAGGTGCCTGGGCGGCGGTTGGATCAGGTGCCTTGGCGGCGGTTGGATCAGGTGCCTGGGCGGCGGTTGGATCAGGTGCCTGCGTGGCGGTCGGATCAGGTGGAGGCACGGCCGGGTCGGGCGCGCCGATGGAGGTGGTCATGGCAAGGAAGCCTTTCGTCGTGGTCCGACGCCGCCGATTGGTCTGGTTGTCCGGCCCCGCTGGGGCCGCTGAGCCAGGACTCGATCGGAAGAAGTGAAGCCCTTGGAAACGGTGTGGCAAGTGGCTGTGGAACCGACCATAGCAGTCCCCCGACGCGTTCGTGATTCATTTCACAAGCCCGTCGACCGATGTTCCGCCGCCGTTCACCTGGGCCCTCGGGCCCCTTTTTCAGGGGGTCCGGAGCTCGACCAGGGCGTAGCTCGGCGGGCGTTCCTCGCCGGGACCGCGGCACGCCAGCAGGCGCGCCTCGTCGGCCGGGCGGACCCGCACCCGAACCTCGAACCGTCGCCCCCGGGGACCCTCGAGCTCCACCTCGACCATCCCGCCGGCCAGCCGGCGGAAGGCCGTCGTCCGCAGGTCGTCGACCCCCAGCAGGCCCTCCTGGCGGCGAACGAAGAACTCCGCCGCCTGCGCCGCGAACGGCTCGCCGGCCCGGCCCCGATAGTGGTCCAGGTCGAGCAGGCCCCGCTCGTAGTCGTCGGCCACCCGCTGGGCGTCGCCGGGCGTCAGTCGCCCGTAGTACAGCCCGTGGGGCAGGCACACGAGGTTGCCGGCGAATCGGTCACCGCCGTAATGGGACGACTCCCAGACCGCCCCGGAGGTCCGGCCGTGGAGGGCCCGGGCGACCGGGCGGCCCAGGTTGGCGCAGCACGGATCGTGGCGACCGTTGGTGCAGACGAGGTACAGCGGGTCCGACCGCACGATGCCAAACCCGACCCGTCGCCCCTCCCGCAGAGGGGAGAAGTCGACGGCCAGCAGCTCCTCCACGTCGGCCACCACCCGCTCCTCGATCCAGCGCGCCCGGACGCCGCTGTGGGCCACGTAGCACTGGCGGGCCGCGTCGCGCGGCCGCTCGGGCCGGCGGATGAGCAGGACCCGGAACCCGTGTGTGCGGGCCAGCCGGGCGAGCCCGCTGGAAATGTGCTCCGGCAAGCTGCTCTGGCGCAGGGCGGCAGGCCCCCAGGCCCCCGGGTGCTCCAGAAGGACCCAGTTCCGGACCTGCGAAGCCGTCGCCTGGAGCGGTTCGCTCATCGCCAGCGAGATGGCGGAGCAGACGGGGTCGGCCATGCCCTCAGCCCGGATCGACGATTTCCAGCAGTCCCTCCACCACCAGCCGGCGGCCCAGCACGACCCGGCTCGGCGCGTCCATGAGGTCGGCGAGCTCCCCGAGCCGGAACGGCGCGGCGCCGGCGCCGGCGATCCTCGCCAGCGCGGGATGCAGGGCGGCCGGCATGTGCAGCTCCTTGCCGCCGATGGCGACGGTCAACCCGTCCGGCGTCGACTCCACGACACACACCGAGCCGTCCCGCCGTCGCAGGACGGAGGTGTCGTCGAGCCGGTCGACCAGGGCGATCTGGTGGAGCTGGCCGGCCAGGATCGGCGGCCTCCCGGCGAGGAACCGGCGGGCGGTCGCGTCGGCGACGGCCCGGGTGTCGACGGTGTCGAGCCACTTGCGGAGCCGGGCGACGGCCTCGTCCACTCCGGCGGCCAGGCGCACCGGGTCGTCGGCGTAGCCGGCAGGAAGGGCGCGGCGGAACTCGGGCTCGTCGGCAGTCCCCGCCACGAGGTCGGCGACGACGTCGTGCCAGGTGGTAGCCACCACACCGATGGTGAGGTGGGCCGAGAGCTTCGCCTGAGCCGTCGCCGAGTGCAGGAAACCCCGCGGCACGTAGAGGCAGTCGCCCGCAGCCAGCTCGACCGACATGCACGGCTCGCCGGCGTCCGCGGCGGTGCCCTTCCACGGCTGGGTGATCAGCGGATCCTCGAGGACGGGCGGGTAGATCGACCACGCCTTCGTCCCCGCGAGCTGCAGGACGAAGACGTCGTGGGTGTCGTAGTGGACGCCGAGGCCGCGCGACCCGGCCGGGGTGACGTAGGCGTTGGCCTGGACGGCGTGGGACAGCTCCAGCTCGAGGGCCCGGCAGAACAGGGTGAGCGACGGGTGGGACCGCTGCAGCCCCTGGAACACGATGGTGGCCCCGGCACGGAACTCGTCGAAGATGCGCCCGGGGTCGCCCACGCCGGAGACAGGCTGGCCGCCGACCCTGGCCGTTCGCGTATACGTCGCCGTGTCGAGGGGCTTGCCGTCACGTACGAGTCGAAAGCTCGGCAGCTGGGGCGACGACGACGAAACGAAGCGGTCGACGTCGTCCAGCGAGAAGAGGTCGGCGAAGCCGGTGGGGTCCGCTCCGGCGCGGTGCAGCGGCGCACGGGCCCAAAATCGGTCGAGAAAGCCGGCGGCGTCGCCGACGCACCGGGCGAGCCCGGTGGCGGGATCAGCCGTCGGTGCCGTCGACGTCGGACCCGTCGGCGTCCGTCCCGTCCGAGTCCGACGTGTCGGTGCCGTCCGAGTCGGTGGCCGGCGCGTCGCTCGTGTCGGTGGCGTCGGCCGTGTCGGCGCTGTCCGTGCCGTCGGCGTCGGAAGCGTCGGTGCCGTCGGCATCTGCCGACATCCGGGCCTGACGCCCTGCCGTGGTCGTCGTGATGTCGTCGTCGGTCAACCCGATCAGGAGATCTGCCATGGCGGCACTATAAGCGCCGGCAGAAGACCTCAGGGCAGCAGCAGCGCGCCTCCGAGCACGAAGACGTTGCCCAGAATGCCGGTGTTGGTGGCGGTCGGCGTCGAGGTCACGGCCGTGCCGGCGGTCAGGCCCGTGGGGCCCGACAGACCGCTGAGGCCGAGCGGGGCCGAGCGCGAGGCGCTGCTGGCCGAACCGGTGTTGCCGAAGTTGCTCGACGTGGACCCTGCCAGCGACGCCCCCGAGCTGCCGCTGGTGGCCAGCGGCGAGGCCGACAGGATGGACGCCCCGCCCGAGCCGCCGGTCGACGACGACGTGCTCACGCCGGAGCCGCCCGACGCCGCCACCAGGCCGCCCGGCGCCAGCAGGGCGACGAGGTTCACGACCGGCGCTCCCCCGGCGTTGGCGACCAGGGCGACGCCGGCAGCGCTGCCGCCGCCGCCGGCCGATGCGGCGGACGTGTCGTTGGCGGCCACGCCCGTGTCACCCGAGTGGGAGGTGGCTGCGGAGCCCGCCCCGCTGTTGGCCGACGAGTCGGCGCCGCCGAGGGCGACCGCGGGGCCCGTCGAGCCGGAACCGCCGGTGGCTCCGGTCGCGACCGGACCGCCCACCGCCGTCGCCGTGCCCAGGATGGCGGAGTTGGTGGCCGCGGGCGACGACGTGGCCGCCCCGGTGCCGCCGGTGGGACCGGAGTTGCCGGCCACCGCGGCAGGGGCCGATTCGGCCGCCGAGGACGCGGAGCCCGTGTTGCCGGTGTTGGTACTGCCCGACTGGGCGGTCGAGGCGCCGGAGTTGCCGGACGTGGCGGTGGGGTTGATCGTCACGGTGGACGCGCCGCCGCTCCCGCCGTTGGCTGCGGCGGTGCCCACGCCGCTCCCGCCCGTGCCGGTGACCACCTGGGCGCCCGCCGGGCCGGCGGCCATGCCGAGGGCCAGGGCCGCGGCGACGAAGGCCGACGCCACGGACGCCCGGTACCTCGCCGAAGATCTGAAGACCACGTTCACGTTCACCTCGTTGACCGCCACAGGGGAAGTTGGCTGCGCCGCGATCCTAACAAGGCACCGCGCCCGTCCGCACCGGCCCGGCCTCGGCCATAGTGTCGTCGGTCGACGCGGGAGAAGAACACATGCGGTACAAGCTCTTGGGCCACACGGGTCTGCGGGTGGCCGAGTTGGCCCTCGGCACCATGACGTTCGGCTCCGACTGGGGCTGGGGGGCCGACGACGACGAGTCGCGGGCCATGTTCGACGCCTACGTCGAGGCCGGCGGCAACTTCATCGACACCGCCAACCGCTACACCAACGGCACCGCCGAGCGGCTCGTCGGCCAGTTCGTCGGCGAGGATCGTGACCGCTTCGTGATCGCCACCAAGTACACGCTGAGCCAGGACGGCCAGGACCCCAACGCCAGCGGCAACCACCGCAAGAGCCTGGTCACCGCGCTGGAGGCCAGCCTGCGGCGGCTCGACACCGACTACGTCGACGTCTACTGGGTTCACATCTGGGACACCTTCACCCCGCTCGAGGAGATGATGCGGGCGCTGGACGACCAGGTGCGCCTGGGCAAGGTGCTCTACATCGGCATCTCCGACGCCCCGGCCTGGGTCGTCGCCCGGGCCAACGCGGTGGCCGAGCTGCGGGGCTGGACCCGTTTCGCCGCCCTCCAGTCCCAGTACAGCCTGGTCGAGCGCAACGCCGAACGCGAGCTGCTCCCGATGTCGGTCAACCTCGACCTCAGTTTCACCGCCTGGGGCGCCCTCGGCACCGGCCTGCTCTCCGGCAAGTACAACAACGATCCCAGCGGCGGTGGCGGGCGGATCGCCACTGCGGGCTGGGGCGCGATCAGCGAGCAGAAGCTGGCCGTCGCCGCTGCGGTCGTCGACGTGGCGACCGAGATCGGCGCCACCCCGTCACAGGTCGCCCTCAGCTGGGTCCGCCAGCGGACGGCGACGATGATCCCGATCATCGGCGCCCGCAAGGCCAGCCAGCTGGTCGACAACCTTGCCTGCGTCGACGTGACCCTCACCTCGGAGCAGCGGGCCCGCCTGGACGACGCCAGTGCCATCGAGCTCGGCTTTCCCTACGACTTCATCCGCGGCGGACGCGACTCGTTCCTGGGCGAGGTCACCGCACGGGTCGACGACCACCGCGGCACGGTCGTCTGAGCGAGCCGCTGGCGCAGATCGACGGGTGGCCTACGCCTCGGGCACGGGCCGCGGTGTTGGACCGCCAGGGCCTCCTGGCCGTCAGGGGCGAGGCGACGGCGCCCTCGCCCTGGGCATCGGTGACCAAGCTGGCGACGACCCTGGCCGTGCTGGTGGCGGTCGAGGAGGGAACCGTCGACCTCGACGAGCCGGCCGGCCCGCCGGGGGCGACGGTCCGCCACCTGCTGGCCCACGCCTCGGGCCTCGCCTTCGACGGCGACGCGGTGCTGGCCCCGCCCGGCCGCCGGCGCATCTACTCGAACACGGGGTTCGACGTCCTGGGCGACACGGTGGCGCAGCGGACCGGGCTGCCGTTCGATCGGTACCTGTCCGAAGCGGTGCTCGAGCCCCTCGCCATGACCGGCGCCCGCCTGGACGGCTCTGCGGCGCACGGACTGGCCGGGACCCTCGACGACCTCGTCCGCCTGGCCGGCGAGCTCCTGTCCCCCACGCTGGTGGCCGCATCCACGCTGGCCATCGCGACCACCGTCGCCTTCCCCGGACTGGCCGGGGTGATGCCGGGCTTCGGTCGCCACGACCCGCTCGACTGGGGCCTCGGCGTCGAGGTGCGCGGCGCCAAGTCGCCCCACTGGACCGGCCGGACGAATTCCCCGGCCACCTTCGGCCACTTCGGCCGGAGCGGCTCGTTCCTGTGGGTCGACCCTCGGGTCGGGCTCGCGTGCGCCGTCCTGAGCGGCGTGGACTTCGCCCCGTGGTGCCGGCAGGAGTGGCCCGCGCTGTCGGACTCCGTGCTGGCCGAATTGGCCCCGCCGCCGTTCGGCGAATGACCCGAGCAAAACGATCGACGGCCGTGCTAGACGAGGGGTCGATGGCGGATGAGCGCAGCATCGCCAACCCGGTCACCGGTGAAGTGTGGACGGCGATGGTCCGCAGCCAGGACAGCGGCGGCGCCCACATCAAGGGGCGGGGCTTGCTGCCGCCGGGTACCCGGCCGCCCGGGGTGCACCGACACCCGCACCAGGACGAGCGGGTCACCGTCGTTCGCGGCCGGGTCTGCGTCCAGGTCGACAAGGAGGTGCGCGAGTACGGGGCCGGCGAGTCGGTGTTCCTGCCGCGGGGCGTCTGGCACGACTTCTGGGTCGTCGGCGACGATGCGGCCGAGACGATCGGCGAAGCCGAGCCCGCCCTCGGGCTGGAGATGATCCTGGTCACCCTGGCCGGGCTGGCCCAGGAGGGCAAGACCGACAAGAAGGGTCGCCCTCGCCCGCTCCAGGGCGCGGTGATCGGCACCTTCTACGGCGAGGTGGCCCAGTTCCGCACCCCGCCCCCGTCCGTCCAACGGCTGCTGCTCCCGCCGCTCGCCGCCCTCGGCCGCCGTCTCGGCCTGCGGCCCTACTACGACCGACACTTCCAGCCAGGCGAGGTCGACGCCATTCTCGACGCCTGGGCGGCCAACCGCCCGTGGGCCGGGAACCGCCGACCAACCGTCTGACGACGCCGTCCCAATCCCCTGTGGCCTGATCGGCCCCGCCGATGGCGGAGGCTGCATGGATGGCCAGCGGGGGACAGCCCCGGTCGTTGGGTGCTGGGGACCTCCACGGCCGGGACCCCGCTGGCCGTCGTGACCATATCAATTCGGCTGATGCGCCATGACACCCGCAATCCAGAGGCCGCCGTGAAGGTCGTCGGTAGAGTGGAGGTGCCGTGAGCAGTGACGCAGGCGCCGAGCCGGCCCGGTCGGATTTCATCCGGGACATCATCGAGGACGACCTGCGCACCGGCAGGCACGGGGGGCGCGTCGTGACCCGCTTTCCCCCCGAGCCCAACGGCTACCTGCACATCGGCCACGCCAAGTCCATCTGCCTGAACTTCGGCATCGCCGAGCACTACGGGTCCCGCTGCAACCTCCGCTTCGACGACACCAACCCGGTGAAGGAGGACGTCGAATACGTCGAGTCGATCGAGCACGACGTCGGCTGGCTGGGCTTCTCCTTCGGCGACCGGGCGCGGTACGCCTCGGACTACTTCGACGAGATGTACCGGCTGGCCGAGGAGCTGATCCGCGCCGGGGACGCCTACGTCGACGACTCGAGCGACGACGAGATCAAGGCCTCCCGAGGCAGCCTGACCGAGCCGGGGCGACCGTCTCCGTACCGGGACCGTCCCGTGGAGGAGAACCTCGCCCTGTTCCGCCGGATGCGGGCCGGCGAGCTGGCCGACGGGTCGTGCGTGCTCCGGGCCCGGATCGACCTCGCCGCGCCCAACATGAAGATGCGCGATCCCCTCCTCTACCGGATCCGCCACGCCACCCACCACCGCACGGGCGACGCCTGGCCCATCTACCCGATGTACGACTATGCCCACCCGGTCTCCGACGCCATCGAGGGCATCACCCACTCGATCTGCACGCTGGAGTTCGAGAACAACCGGGAGCTCTACGACTGGGTGATCGACCGGACCCGCGTGTCCGAGCGCCACGGGTTCAGTCGCCCGCAGCAGATCGAGTTCGCCCGCCTCAACCTCGACTACACGGTGATGAGCAAGCGCAAGCTGCTGGGGCTGGTCGAGGACGGCCACGTCTCCGGTTGGGACGACCCCCGCATGCCGACCATCGCCGGCATGCGTCGGCGCGGCTACCGGCCCGAGGCCATCCGGGCCTTCGCCGACATGATCGGCGTGGCCAAGGTCAACTCCACCGTCGACCTCGGCAAGCTCGAGTTCTGCGTGCGCGACGACCTGAACTGGACGGCGCCGCGCGTGCTCGGCGTCCTGCGCCCGCTCAAGGTGACCCTGACCTCGTGGCCGGAGGGAGAGGTGGAGTCGCTGCTGGGCCCCTACTTCCCGGCCGACGTCGGCCAGCCGGGCGAGCGTGAGCTGCCGTTCGGGCGCGAGCTGTGGATCGAGCGGGAGGACTTCGCCCTCGATCCGCCGGCCGACTACCAGCGGCTGGCGCCCGGGCGGACGGTGCGCCTGCGCCACGGGTACTGCATCACCTGCGACGAGGCGGTCCGAGTCGACGGCGAGGTGGTCGAGCTCCGCTGCCACCACGTCCCCGGCTCCGTTGGCCGGAACCCGGCCGGTGTGAAGGTGTCCGGCGTGATCCACTGGGTCTCGGCCGCGCATGCCGTGCGCGCGGAGGTGCGCCTGTACGACCGGCTCTTCCGCGTGCCCCGGCCCGAGGACGGCCCCGGCGACCTCGAAGACCACCTGAACCCCGCCTCGCTCGAGGTGGTGACCGGCGCCATGCTCGAGGCGAGCATGGCCGGCGCCGTCCCCGGCAGTCGCTGGCAGCTCGAGCGGCTGGGCTACTTCGTCGTCGACCGCGAGGACTCCCGGCCTGGCGAGCCGGTGCTGAACCGGATCGTGACCCTGCGCGACTCGTCGCACGGGACGGAGGTCGAGCCCGCGCCCGCTGCCGCCCCCGAGAAGTCGGCGAAGGCCAGCACCCGCCCCGCCAAGAAGAGCCGGGTCGAGTACCGGGCCGAGGCCCGCCTGCGCGACCCCGTTCTGGCCGAACGCTTCGCCGAGTGGCCCGCGAACCTCGGGATCGCCGAGGCCGACGCCGAGCTGTTGACCGGAGACCGTGCGACCGGCGACCTCTTCTCCGCCGCGGTCGACGCCGGTGCGCCGGCCCCGGCCGCGGCCCGCTGGATCCTCAACGAGCTGCCTCCGGCGCTGGGTGATCGTGAGCTCGCCGACAGCCCCATCACCGGTGCGGCCCTGGCCGGGCTGGTCACCGCAGCCGAAGCCGGACGAATCACCGGACCGGCGGCCAAGGAGGTCTTCGCCGAGCTGGTCGGCAAGGGCGGCGATGCCGAGCAGATCATCGCCGCGCGGGGGCTCACCCAGGTGAGCGACGAGGGGGCGATCGCCGCCATGGTGGACGACGTCCTCGCCGCCAATCAGGACAAGGTGGCTCTCTATCGCGAGGGAAAGACCGCGCTGCTGGGCTTCTTCGTCGGCCAGGTCGTGAGAGCGTCGAACGGAAAGGCCAACCCGCGGGTGGTCCAGAAGCTCCTGGCCGAGCGGCTCGGATGACGGACCCCGCCCCGGCGGACCAGACCCTGATCGTCGACGCGCTGCGCGGTCGGGTCCCGGTCGGGTCGACCGTCGTCGTCAAGGGCTGGGTCCGGAACCGGCGCGAGTCCAAGGCGGGCGGCGGCCTCGTGTTCCTCACCGTGAGCGACGGCTCGTGCTTCGACCCGATCCAGGTGGTGGCCCGGGCCTCGCTGCCCAACTTCGAGGCCGACGTGGTCAGGGTCACGACCGGCTGCTCCGTGGTCGTGACCGGCACCCTGGAGGAGTCGAAGGGCAAGGGCCAGGCGGTGGAGATCCAGGCCGGCTCGGTGGACGTCGTCGGCTGGGTGGACGACCCCGAGACCTATCCGGCCGCAGCCAAGCACCACTCGTACGAGTACCTCCGCGAGATCGCCCACCTGCGGCCGCGCACGAACACGTTCGGCGCCATCACCAGGGTCAGGCACTGCCTGGCCATGGCGCTGCACCGGTTCTTCGACGATCGCCGGTTCTGCTGGGTCCACACCCCGATCATCACCGCCAACGACACCGAGGGGGCCGGGGCGATGTTCCGGGTCTCGACCCTCGACCTTGCCAACCTGCCGTACGTCGACGGCGGCGGGCCCAGCGCGTCCGCCGGCAACGGCAACCGCAACGGCAACGTCGACTTCGGGCACGACTTCTTCGGCCGGGAGACCCACCTCACGGTGTCCGGTCAGTTGAACGTCGAGGCCTACTGCCTCGCCATGAGCCGGGTCTACACGTTCGGCCCGACCTTCCGGGCCGAGAACTCCAACACCGCCCGCCACCTGGCCGAGTTCTGGATGGTCGAGCCCGAGATCGCCTTCGCCGACCTCTCCGACGACGCCGACCTTGCCGAGGCATGCCTGCAGAGCGTCGTCGCCACGGTCCTGGACGAACGGGCCGACGACATGAGGTTCTTCGCCGAGCGGGTCGACCCCGACTGCGTCGAGCGTCTCGAGCGCCTGGTCGGGTCCACGTTCGAGCGCATGGACTACACCGACGCGGTCGCCGCGCTCACCCGCGCCATCGACGGTGGGGCGTCGTTCGAGTTCCCGGTCGCCTGGGGCATGGACCTGCAGTCCGAGCACGAGCGGTACCTCACCGAGCAGCTGGTCGGTCGCCCGGTGATCGTCATGAACTACCCGAAGGAGATCAAGGCGTTCTACATGCGGGTGAACGACGACGGCCGCACCGTGGCGGCCATGGACGTCCTCGCCCCCGGCATCGGCGAGATCATCGGTGGCAGCCAGCGGGAGGAGCGCCTGGACGTCCTCGACCTCCGCATCGACGAGGTCGGCCTCGACCGTGACGCCTACTGGTGGTACCGGGACCTGCGCCGATACGGCACGGTCCCCCACGCCGGCTTTGGCCTGGGCTTCGAGCGGACCATGGCGTACATCACCGGGATGGCCAACGTGCGGGACCTGATCCCTTTTCCGAGGACGCCCCGCAGCGCCGACTTCTGACCGACCGCCCTTGCGTCAGATGCAGCCGGCCTGCACGGCCGCCTGTCGCAGCCCGGGGTCGTCGACGATGCCGAGCACCTGTCGCAGCAAGGCACACTGCTCCGGTGTCGCCGGACCGACTCCCGACGCCGGCGCAGGGGCAACGGTCGTCGGGGCAGCCGATGCGCCGCCGCCCCCACCCGAACCGCTCGGCGCCGGCGCAGTCGACGGCGACCCACCCGTGCCGTTGGCGGCCCCGGCGGGGGTGCTGCCCGCCGCTGGCGTGCTGCCGCCGGCCGCCGCGCCCGCGGCGGTCGTGGCGGTGCTGCCGCCTCCGGAGGTCGGGGTCGACCCACCGCCTCCCGCAGTCGCGGAGTTCGGGTTCGCCGCGGGCGCCGCCGGAGGACCACCGGTCGACGGTCCGGGCACGGTGGATGCGGTGGACACGGTGCCGGCGGGTGCCGTCGTCACCGACGCGCCCTTCGAGCCCGCTCCCCCGCTACAGCCGGCCAGAGCCAGACCGAGGATCACCAGGGCAGCTCGGCCCCCCGTTCGTGCACGCATCGTTCAACCGACACGGTACGCGGCCTGTCGGCCCTCGAAACACACCGCTCGTTCGGTGTCGCCCGTGGCGACCGGTTCGAGGGTGAACCGGCCACCAGGGCGAGCACCCGTGTCAGGCCAAGTCGAAGCGATCCAGGTTCATGACCTTGTCCCATGCCGCCACGAAGTCACGCACGAACTTCTCCTGGGAGTCGTCGCACGCGTAGACCTCCGAGATGGCTCGGAGCTGGGAGTTGGAGCCGAAGACGAGGTCGACGGCGGTGGCCGTCCACTTCACGTCGCCGGTCGCGCGGTCGTGACCGTCGTACACGTTCTCGGCCGAGACGGACCCCTTCCACTCCGTGCCCATGTCGAGCAGGTTCACGAAGAAGTCGGTGGTGAGAGCCTCGGCCCGGTCGGTGAAGACCCCGTGCGCCGTCTGGCCGAAGTTGGTGTTCAGGGCACGCATGCCGCCGATGAGCACGGTCATCTCCGGAGCGGTGAGCGTCAGCAGGTTGGCCCGGTCCAGCAGGAGTTGCTCGGGCGGCAGCTTCTCCCCCGCCCGGAGGTAGTTGCGGAACCCGTCAGCCGTCGGCTCGAGCACGGCGAACGACTCGACGTCGGTCTGGTCCTGGGAGGCGTCGGTACGCCCCGGCGAGAACGGAACCGTGACGGTGTGCCCGGCGTTCTTCGCCGCCTGTTCGACGGCCGCGCACCCGCCGAGGACGATCACGTCGGCGAGCGAGACCCTCTTCCCGCCCGACTGTGCGCTGTTGAAGTCCTGCTGGATCTGCTCGAGGGCCTGCAGCGCGCCGGACAGCTCGCTCGGGTCGTTGACCTCCCAGTGCCGCTGCGGCGCAAGGCGAATCCGTGCTCCGTTCGCCCCGCCCCGGTCGTCGGTGCCGCGGAAGCTCGCGGCCGACGCCCAGGCCGTGGAGGCCAGGCGGGAGACCGAAAGTCCCGACCCGAGGAGCTTGGCCTTGAGGGCGGCGACGTCCTCCTGGCCGATCAGCTCGTGGTCGACGGCGGGGACGGGGTCCTGCCACAGCTGGGGCTCCGGGATCCACGGGCCGAGGTAACGCGAGACGGGTCCCATGTCGCGGTGCAGCAGCTTGAACCAGGCCTTGGCGAACGCGTCTGCGAGCTGGTCGGGGTTCTCGTGGAAGCGCTGGCAGATCGGCGCGTAGATCGGATCGACCTTCAGCGCGATGTCCGACGTCAGCATCATGGGCGCGTGCCCCTTCGACGGGTCGTAGGCATCCGGCACCGTGCCCTGCGCCGACGCATCTGTGGGGGTCCACTGCTTCGCACCGGCCGGGCTCGTGGTCAGCTCCCACTCGTAGTTGAGCAGGTTGTCCAGATACCCGTTGTCCCACGTGGTCGGGTGGTTGGTCCATGCGCCTTCGAGCCCGCTGGTGAGCGCGTCGGGGCCCTTGCCGCTCCCGAAGGTGTTCTTCCAGCCGAGGCCTTGGGCCTCGACGGGACAGGCCTCCGGCTCCGGACCGATGTACTGGGGATCGACCGCACCATGGCACTTACCGAAGGTGTGGCCGCCGATGATCAGCGCCGCCGTCTCCTCGTCGTTCATCGCCATACGACCGAAAGTGTCACGAATGTCGCGGGCCGAAGCATGCGGATCGGGGTTGCCGTTCGGCCCCTCGGGGTTCACGTAGATCAGGCCCATCTGCACGGCCCCGAACGGACCGGTGAGCTCCCTGTCACCGCTGTAGCGCTCATCGCCGAGCCACGTGTCCTCGGGGCCCCAGAAGACCTCCTCGGGCTCCCAGATGTCCTCGCGTCCGAAGGCGAAGCCGAAGGTCTTGAAGCCCATCGACTCCAAGGCGCAGTTGCCGGCGAACACCAGGAGGTCGGCCCAGGAGATCTTCCGGCCGTACTTCTGCTTGACCGGCCAGAGCAGCCGGCGCGCCTTGTCGAGGCTGGCGTTGTCGGGCCAACTGTTGAGCGGCGCAAAGCGCTGCGCGCCGTCGCCACCGCCGCCCCGCCCGTCGGCGATGCGGTACGTGCCCGCGGCGTGCCAGCTCATCCGAATGAACAGCGGTCCGTAGTGGCCGTAGTCCGCAGGCCACCAGTCCTGTGACGTCGTCATCACGTCGAAGACGTCCTGCTTCAGCGCGTCGACGTCGAGGGTCTTGAACTCCTCGGCATAGTCGAAGTCCGCGCCCATGGGATCGGACCGGGGCGAGTGCTGGTGCAGGACCTGCAGGTTGAGCTGATTCGGCCACCAGTCCTGGTTCGACCGAGGGCGGTGCGGCTTCGGGGTCGGGGCCGGGATCGCCGGGTTTTCGCTTTCGCTGACGCTGTCAGTCACGTCGGTGATGCTCCTCTCGCTGTGTTCCTGATGGTGACGGGTGCAGTGACCTGGGTTGCTGTGGATCCGAAACGTGCCTCGCCTCAGCCGTCGGACGCATTGGATGCCGCGGCGACGCATTGAGGGCATCGGCCCCAATAGATGACCTCGGCCTCGTCGATCTCGTAGCCGGCGTCGTCGGCGGCCGTCAGGCAGGGGGTGTCGCCAACCGCACAGTCGACATCGACCATCCGGTTGCAGCGTCGACAGATCAGGTGGTGGTGGTTGTCACCGACCCGGTCCTCGTAGCGGGCGGGCGACCCGGCGGGCTGAATTCGTCGGACGAGGCCCTTGTCGCTCAGCGTCGACAGGGCGTCGTACACGGCCTGCCGTGACACGGCGCCGATCTCGGCCCGGACGACGCGGTAGATGTCGTCCGCGGTGCTGTGCGGTCGGGCGGAGACGGCACGAAGGACGGCCAGCCGTTGCGCGGTGACGTGCAAACCGTGCCGGCGGAGCAGCGCATCTGCGTCGACCGACGTCACGCTGGACATGCCGGCGAGCCTAGCTGGCAATGTGGAGTGAGTCCAGATCTTGTGCCGTACCAATCGCCGACCGCGTCGTCACCGGCCTGGGCGTCTCACGCGCCGAACTCCGCCGCGGTACCGCTCTCGGTGAGCCGGTGGCGACCGCCGCCAGAGGCCGCCGGTTACTTCTTCTCCTTGCTTCTTCTCGTCGTCCTTCTCCGGTTCCTGTTGCTGGTAGGCGCGGCTTCGCTTGCATGCCATGGTCGCGTCTTCCCAGAGTCCGAGAACCAGGTGCACCAACCCGAGGGGCCGATTGCCCCGAAAGACTAGGAAGGTGAGATGCGCGCCAAAGCCTGGTTCCTGCTCCTGCTTCTCGCCGGCTGTGGCCGGGGGAGCTCGGGCTCGACCGCCGACCCGGTCGCCGCGCCGCCGCTGAGCATCACGGAGCGATGCCATGCCGCGCAGCTCCAAGCGCGTATCGCGTCGGCCGCGGCATCGACCACCGTGTTCTCGCTGACGGATACGGCGAACGTCGCCTGCGTGTTGGAGGGCTACGTCCGCTTCGAGCTCCTGGATCGCGACGGCGCCGCCCTCGACGTCCAGCCGACTCGCCTGACCGACGTTCCCATCCGGCGGTTGACGGTCGCGCCGGGCGGGATGGCGACGTTCGAGCTCCACTCACGTACGACGACGGCCGGTGGCGCGCCGTG
>DATASA010000178.1:0-29737 GCA_036269435.1 Acidimicrobiales bacterium
CACGTCGAGCCCTCCCGACGCTCAATGCCTCGACCGCCGTCCGGTCGGGGCGGTCGTCGGACGGCTGAGCCCGGCCGTTTGTGGGCAGAACTCCGGACATGAGCAGCCAGGCAGGACCCCGTGACGACCAGGCGGCCGACGACCGGGCGGGCGACGGCCAGCCCGGCGACGCACCGGCACCCGACGAGCAGGCGAGCGACGCCGACGAGAAGCAGCAGGAAGAGCAAGAGCGCGAAGGGTCCTCCGCCCGCCCGACGGGTGGCGGCCCGGACGCCGATCGGATCGCCGAAGTCGGCGAGCACATCGACAAGGCCCGCAGCCACGCACAGGACGCCGGCGTGCTGGTCGACGAGGACGAGGAGACGTTCGCCGACAGCGGCGTCGCCGAGAGCGAGGACGACCAGACCATCGCCCCGCCGGGCTGACGGTCCCGCCGGCCAGGCCGAGCCCGGCGGCTAGGCCGAGATGATCTGGGCCACCTGCAGCGAGCGGCAGCAGTAGAACCGGCCGTTGCGGGTCGGGCGGTTCCACGTGTCGAACACGGCCAACAGCGCGCCCTTGGCGTCGCGGAACGTCTCCAGCCCGCCGGGGGCGAACTGGTTCTGCTGCTGCAGCGCAGGCGTGGCCAGGAACGGGCCGTCCTGCGCGTCCCGGCACGGGCCTTCCAGCGTGGGGCAGAACGCCAGGCCGGTCGCGTACTCGGGCTTGTCGAAGAAGTTGCCCGAGTAGAAGAGCCAGAATCCGCCGCCCGTCGCCGGGATCAGCGCCGGCTCCTCGACGATCCCGCCCTGCCAGGCCTGGTCGGACCCCAGCAGGCGATGGGCGGTGCCGACCAGCCCGAGGCCGTCGGCGGTGAGCTGCTGCTCCCACAGGCCGCTCGGGGCGCCGACCGAGTTCCCGTCGTTCTTCCAGAGCATGTGCAGATGGCCGGCGCGGTCGACCACCGTCGTCGGGTCGATGGAGCCGCCGAGCTCGTGCTGGCAGAGCAGGGGACCGTTGCCGGCGCCCGTGTAGGGGCCTTCCGGTGTCGTCGAGGTGGCGGCGGCGATGCACTGCTGCCCGCTGGCGGCGTCCGGCAGCGTCACGTACAGCACGTACGCCTGGCCGATCTGCACGGCCGACGGAGCCCAGCTCAGCGAGTTCTTGGGATCCGAGCCGGCCCAGGCGGGGAGCGCCGGCAGGGCGTCGCCACCCTGCTGCCACGTCACGCCGTCGGCCGAGTGGGCGGTGGGGATGCGGGCCGGCCAGTCGCCGGTGCCGAAGGCGACGAAGCTGGCGACCGTCCCGCCGGTGCGCACGGGCAGCACGAACGGGTCGCCGAGGTCCCCGTCGTACACGTCGTGGGCCGGGCCGAAGACCGGTAGCCGGGGCATGGCCGTGGTGGTCTCGGCCCCGTGGCGGGTGGCGACCAGGGCGACGGCCACCAGGGCGACGACCGCGACGACGGTCACGACCAGGGCGGTGCGACGCCTCCGAAGCCGCGGGCGGCTGGCGCCGGGCTCGGGATCGCGTGGCTCCTCGAGCACCACCACCCGATCGGTCACGGTACGAATCATCCCATCGCGCTCGCCCGTTCGTCGGTCGGTCGGGCGATCGACCCCGCCGGTCAGACGCCCAGTTGCAATTGGCGAGCTGCGTCCGTCGCCGGGCTCGCCGGCACCGGCCGGGGCGTCACGGACCGGGCCTGGTCCGGCCGGGCCGACCGGCCGCCGTGGCGGTCCACGAGCCGCCTCACGGTGGCCGCCAGCTCGTCCTGGCGCTTGGCGGGGGCGTACGCCTTCGGGTACAGCTGTCCGTACCGCTCGACCAGGTCGGGACGGGCGCCGTCCAGCCAGGCGAGGTAGTGCTCACGCACGCCGGCCCGGAGATGCAGCAGCAGGGGAGTGATCGAGCGGGCGCCGGCGGCGACGCACGCCTTCACCACCGCCTCCAGCTGGTCCGGCCCGTCGGACAAACCCGGCAGGATGGGGGCGACCAGGACGCCGCAGGGAACGCCGGCCTCGTTCAGCCGGGCCACCGCTTCCACCCGGCGGAGAGGATGGGGCGTACCGGGCTCGGTCAGGCGCCACACGTCCTCGTCCAGCGTGCCGATCGAGAAGTTGGCCCGGACTTCCGTGCGCTGCGCCGCGTCCGCCAGCAGCTCCACGTCGCGCAGGATCAGGGTCGACTTGGTGAGTATCGAGAACGGGTTGCGGGCCGCGGACAGCACACCGACGATCCCCTGCGTCAGCCGGTACTTGCCCTCGCAGCGCTGGTACGGGTCGGTGTTGGTGCCCATGGCGATGTGGTCACCGGCCCACCGTGCCGGCGACAGCTCGGCCCGGACCCGCTCGACCGCGTTGATCTTGACGACGATCCGCCGGTCGAAGTCGTCCCCGCTGTTCATTCCCAGGTACTCGTGCGTCGGACGGGCGAAGCAGTACGTGCAGGCGTGGCTGCAGCCCCGGTAGGCGTTGATCGTCCAGCGGAACGGCATGCGCGACGCCTTCGGCACTTCGTTGACGACGCGGCGGGCCTGGACGTGGAGGAACTCCATGCCCCGGAACTCACCCCGACCGATGTGGCGCTCGACCGCCTCCTCGAACAGGGCGGTCTGGCCCCCGTCGTCGTCGGCCAGTCGCCAGCGAAGCTCGCTCATCCGGGCCACTCTACCGAACGGGCGTTCCCTACCGCGCCCGCAGGATAGACGCCTAGGCTCGCCGCCCATGGAGCATTTCCAGGAGTACCTGGCCACGGAGGTCGCCCTCGACCACGTCGACGGGCAGCTGACCCGGCGCGAGGCGCTGCGCCGGCTTGGCACCCTCGGGTTGTCGGCGGTGGCGGCGTCGGCGCTCATCGCCGCCTGCGGCAGCGACAAGAAGCAGACGGCCAGCGGCGGGGGCTCGACCACGACCCCATCGGTCCCGTCCTCGGCGGCCAACCGCCCGGCCACGACCGCGGTCCCGACCCAGGAGATCACCTACCCGAGCTCCAACGGCACGCTGATGGGGGCGTACGCCTCTGCGGCCGGACCGAAGGGCACCGTGATCGTCGTCCACCAGAACGCCGGCCTGGTCGACAACATCCGGGCCATCGCCAGCCGCCTGGCCGGCGACGGCTACAGCGCCCTGGCCGTCGATCTGCTGTCCGAGGAGGGGGGCACGGCGAAGGTCGACGCGGGCGACGTCGCCGGGGCCCTCAACAACGCCGGCCCGGCCCGCATCCGGGTCGACCTGCATGCGGCCGCCGACGAGCTGGCCAAGCGGACCCCTTCGGCCAAGATCGGGATGGTGGGCTTCTGCTTCGGCGGCACCGTGGTCTGGGACTTCCTCTCCGACGGCGATCCGCGGCTGGCCGCCGCCGCGCCGTTCTACGGGACGGTGAGCGACGACGTCAGCTTCGCCAAGAACAAGGCCGCAGTGTTCGGGATCTACGGGGAGACCGACGCCCGGGTCGACGCGACCCGGGAAACGGCCAAGTCGGCGCTGGACAAGACCAACGTCCCCCACCAGATCAAGACGTACCCGGGCGTGGGCCACGGCTTCTACACCGACGTGGGCTCCGAGCAGTCCAAGGCCGCCTACGCCGACGTCCTGGACTGGTTCGGCCGCTACCTGAAGTAACGCCGCCGGGCGGGTGGCCGCCGGGCACGCGTAGGCTCTCCCGATGCCCGCCGAGCCCGTCGTTCCCTATCGCCGGGCGCTCGAAGGGCTCCTCGGTGTGCCCGCCACCGAGGGCAACCAGGTCGACGTCCTCCGCAACGGCGAGCGGATCTTCCCGGCCATGTTCGACGCGATCCGCGCAGCCACGTCGACCATCGACTTCCTGACCTTCGTCTACTGGCACGGCTCCGTCGGCGCCGAGATGGCCGCGCTGCTGGCCGAGCGGGCGGCCGGCGGCGTACGGGTCCGCGTCATCCTCGACGCCATCGGCGCGTTCAGCATGGACCGGGGACTGGTGGACCGCATGGTCGCCGCCGGCGCCCAGGTGGAGTGGTTCCGCCCGGTGAACAAGGCGAGGTTCTGGGAGGCCAACCACCGCAGCCACCGCAAGGTACTGATCTGCGACGAGGACGTGGCCTTCACCGGCGGCATCGGCATCGCCGACGAGTGGCGGGGCGACGCCCGGGGGCCGGACGAGTGGCGCGACACCCACTTCCGCGTCCGGGGCCCGGCGGTCGACGGGCTGCGCGCCGCCTTCGTGCAGAACTGGGCCGAGACGGGACGGCCGCTGTTCGACCCCGGCGTCGACCGGTTCCCCGTGCAGGCGGCGGCTGGCCCGTCCCCGGTGCAGGTCGTGCGGGGCGCGGCCCAGACGGGATGGAGTGACGTGGCCACGCTGGTGCGGTCCCTGCTGGCGCTGGCCCGCCAGCGGGTTCGCATCACGACCGCCTACTTCGTCCCCGACGACGCCACGTGCCGAGTTCTCGCCGAGACGGCGCGCCGCGGCGTCGAGGTGGACGTGCTGCTTCCGGGGCCGCACGTCGACAAGCGGTTCGTGCAGCTGGCCAGCCAGTCCCAGTACGCCGGCCTGCTCGACGCCGGCGTCCGGCTGTGGTCGTACCAGGTGAGCATGCTGCACGCCAAGGTGATGACCGTCGACGGGCAGGTGGCCAGCGTCGGCTCGGCCAACCTGACCAGCCGCTCGCTCATGCTGGACGACGAGGTGAACGTCGTCGTCTTCGACTCAGACGTGGTGGCCACGCTGGACGCCGACTTCGACAACGACGTCGCCAACGCCGAGGCGGTCGACGCCGCCGGCTGGCCGGAGCGGGGGCTGGCTCAGCGGGCCCTGGAGGCGGTCGCCGGGCTCGGCGGCCGGCACATGTAGCCCTGGGCGGTCCGCCCTCAGGCGGGAGCGTCCGCGGCCACGACCGGGCGGAGCAGCCAGCGGTGCGCGTCGCCGGCGGGGTCGGCCTGGCGCCACGCCCCGACCAGCCCCGGCATGCGTTCGCCCAGCAGCAGGCGGAACGTGTCGTGCAGGTCGATCAGCGACCGGCGCAGCAGGACCCCGTCGACGAACGCGGTGCGCCCGGGGTGACCCACGAGGTGGCGGGCCGCCTCCCAGCTGAACATCGCCCCGCTGCCGTCCTCCCGGATGCGCCGGGCCCGTGTGGGGTCGCGGCTGTCGGCGGTCTTGGCGCTGGGCGCCACGCCGGCGGCCACGACGCAGGAGCGAAAGCCGGGGTCGTCGCCCAGCCGCCAGGTGCGTTCGAGCGGAGCCTGGCTCGGTCCGTAGGCCAGCGCGGTGAAGCGCTCGACCGCCGACCACAGCAGCAGGTAGGCCGCCTGGAGTGCGAAGAACCGCTCCCAGAGGGCGGCGTCGTCGCCGGCGACGGTCGGGAACGGTGTCGCGGCCGAGGCCAACGCCGCGTGCCGCACCTCGCCGAGGCCGTACCGCAGGGCCGGGTCGTCGGTGGCCGACCAGGACGAGAACCACTCGTCGGAACTGCCCCGATCCGGGTGGCGGCCCCGCAGGACGTTCACCCGTCCGGGCCGGCCGTCGACGCGCATCTCCGTCATGTCCCAGCGGTAGTGCTGGCGGGGGGCGATGGAGCAGACCGTCGTGTACGCCGCCTTCTCCTGACCGGGAAGGAACATCAGCAGCGCCCCCTCGACCCCGACGCGCCCGTCCGCGTCGAGCAGGGGCAGGCCGTCGCGGATCCGCAGGCCTCCGGGACCCAGCGTCGCCGCCTCCGTGCGGGCGACCATGCCTTCGACCAGCACGTAGGCGGGCTCGCCGGGCTTGACCAGGCCGTAGTCGAACATCGGGAGGTCGAGCCGGGGCGGTGGCTCCAGGAGGTCGGGCATGGCACCTCGGTGGGGAGGGGTTTGTGACGGGGGCGGGCTGGAGCAGAACTAGCACGGATGGCCGCCAGCGACGAATGCGCCCAGGCGGCCGGCGCAGCCGGGTCCACCTGATGGCCCACCACCTGACGTCGTGGTACGGCTCGGTCCGGCCGGTCGACGTGCCCGCGGCCGGGCCACCGGCGGCGCCGCACCTGCCCCCAGGCCGGCTGGTGGACGTGCCCGGGCGGGGACAGATTCCCGTGCGCGAGCTGGCTGCCGCTTCTGGGGGCGGTCCCACCATCCTGCTGCTCCACGGCTGGATGCTGGCCGCCGACCTGAACTGGTTCGCCCTCTACGGCACATTCGCCCGTCATGGGACGGTCCTGGCCATGGACATCCGTGGTCACGGACGCGGCATTCGCGCTCCGGAGCCGTTCACCCTCGAGGCTGCGGCCGACGACGCCGCCGCGCTCCTGGATCACCTGGGTACTGGGCCCGCGGTCGTCGTCGGCTACTCGATGGGCGGGTCGGTCGGCCTCGAGCTGTGCCGGCGCCACCCGGAGCACGTCGCCGGCCTGGTGCTCCTGTCGACCGCCCTGCAGTGGCGGGAGGAGCGCGACGAGCAGGTCCTGTGGCGGCTGATGGGCCCCCTCGAACTGGTGCTGCGCGTCGGTGTGCCCGGATGGATCACCGACCGCTACCTGGCCCGCGCCGTCCGGCGAAACCCCGCCCTTGCGCCGGTCGCCCCGTGGATCAGGACGGAGGCCTTCCGGGGCCGGCCGGCCGACCTGGCCGAGGCGGGCCGGGCGCTCGGCCGGTTCGACGCCCGTCCGTACGCGCCACTGGTCGCCGTCCCCACCGCGGTGGTCGTGAGCAGGCGTGACCGGCTCGTTGCGCCATACCGCCAGTTCGACCTGGCCCGGGCCATTCCCGGGGCTCGCACCGTCGAGGCCGATGTCGGCCACAGCGGCTGGCTGGTCCAACCCGACCGGGTCGGCGAGGCGATGGACACTGCGCTCGCCCACGTCGTCGGGCGGCTCCCTCGTCGCCGGCCCGCGTTTCGTTCGACGGAGTGACGGGGAGGTTTCCGGGGCGCCGCCGCTCGCTCACGAGGTACCGGCATGCCCGATTTCATCACGCTGCTGACCGAGGACCACCGCCGGGTGGAGCAGCTGTTCAACCAGTTCGACCGGACGGCGGACGTCGCGATCGCGCAGCAGATCTGGTTCGAGTTGAGCGTGCACTCCACCGTGGAGGAGGAGATGCTCTACGGCCTGTATTCGGCCAAGGTCGACAATGCCGGGGCGGCCGAGGCCCGCGCCGAGCACCAGGAGGCGAAGGACCTGATCGTCGCGCTGGAGGGGATGGACCCTTCGACCGACGATTTCGTCACCACGATGACCAAGCTGAAGACCTCCGTGCTGCACCACGTCGACGAGGAGGAGCAGGAGATCTTCCCCAAGATGCTGGAGAAGCTGCCGGACACCGCCCCGCTGCTCGGCGACGAGATGGCGGCCCGGCGGGTCGAGATCGAGGCCCAGCTTCGGGCCGACCGCGAGGTGGGCATGGCCGCGTCCACGACGACACAGAAGCCGGTCGCCAGCCCGGAGCCCGGCTGGTAGGCCCACCGGCCGCGACAGGCGGCGGTTGCGACATTTGTGTGTACTGCTACACTGATTGCTGACATGCAGACATCTGGACGGGACGATGCCGCGGTCGACGCCTTCCTGGTCGCGTCTCGCGCCCTGGTGGGCGTCGCCGCCCAATCGCTGGCCGACGTCGACATCACCCTTCCGCAGTACCGGGCGCTCATCGTCCTGTGGACCCGTCCGGGCGTGACCGTGACCGACCTGGCCGAGGCGCTGGACATCCACGCGTCGACGGCCACCCGGATGTGCGACCGGCTGGCCCGCAAGCAACTCGTCCGCCGGACCCAAGGCACGGCCGATCGCCGGGCCACGGAGCTTCGCCTGGCCGCCGCCGGCCGGCGGCTGGTCGAGCGGGTGACCGACCGTCGCCGTCGCGCCATCGCCGCCATCACCGCCACCCTGTCGCCGGACGTCACCGCCGCCGCCGTCGCCGCCCTCGACGCGTTCGCCCGGGCCGCGGGCGAGCCGACGGGGGTCGACCTCTTCGGCTGGGACGACGGCGCCGTGGGCCAGCCGGTCACCGCCGCGCCGCCGGTGTGACGATCGCCTGGCGGGACCGTCGGCCGTGGCTGGCCCGGCCCCTGCTGCCCGCCGTGCCCCGGCTGTCGGCGCTGGCGCGCCGGTCCCAGCAGGTGCTGCTCATCGCCGGTCTGACCGGGGCCCTCACCGGCCTGGTCGTCGCCGGCTTCGAGCGCCTGACCTCCGACGTCGTCTTCAACGCCACCCTGAACCTGCCCCTCGTGGTCCAGGCCGCGGCGCCGTGCGTCGGCCTCGTCCTGGCCCTGGCGTGCCTTCGCCACATCGGCCACGGGGCCAGCCCGGCGACCTCGGACGAGTACATCCGTGCCTTCCACGATCAGGGTCGGCGCCTCGACCTGCGGCCACTGCCGGGTCGATTGCTCGCCGCGGTGGTCACGTTGGGCTCCGGGGTCCCCCTCGGCTACGAGGGGCCCTCCCTCTACGCCGGCGCCGCGATCGGCTCGGCGCTGCAGCGACGGCTTGCCCGGTTCTTCACGGCCGAGGAGTCCAAGCTCCTGCTCGTGGCCGGCGCCGCGGCAGGCGTGGCCGCCATCTTCAAGGCACCGGTGACAGGGATGGTTTTCGCCCTGGAGGTGCCGTACCAGGAGGATCTGGCGCGCCGCATGCTCCTTCCGGCGGCCATCAGCGCCGCCGCCGCGTACGTCGCCTTCGCCGCCGTGGCCGGGACCGAGCCTCTCCTGCCGGTGGCGGGCCAAGCGCCTTTCAACCTCGTCGACCTCGGCGGCGCCGCGGTCGTGGGCCTGCTCGCCGGCGGGCTGGCCCGCCTCTTCATCGCCCTCGTCTCCCGGGCCAAGGCCCTGTCGACTCGCGGCCATCCCCTGGTGCGCTCGCTCGTCGCCGGCGCAATCCTCGGTGGCACGGTCCTGTTGGGCTACGCGGTCAGCGGCAAGCCGCTGGCCCTCGGCCCGGGCTACAACGCCTTGCGCTGGGCCCTGGCGCCACAGCGCAGCGTGCTCGCCGTGGCCGCCATCGGTTCACTGCGCGTCGTCGGGACCGGGGCGGCCATCGCCGGTGGCGCGGTCGGTGGCCTCTTCATCCCGCTGGTCATCCAGGGGGCATTCGTCGGCCGGGCCGTCGGCGGCATCTTCGACCCGGGCAACGCCACCCTCTTCCCCGTCGTCGGCATGGCCGCGTTCCTGGGCGCGGGATACCGCGTCCCCTTGGCGTCGGTCGTGTTCGTGGCCGAGTTCACCGGTCGACCCGGCTTCGTGGTGCCCGGGCTCATCGCCGCCGTCGTCGCCCAGTTGGTGATGGGCCGGAGCTCGATCTCGCCGTACCAGGTGGCCGGCCGGGTCGGGCACCTGGAGGCCCGGCTCAGCATGCCGCTGGCCTCGCTGGTGGCAACGGACGCCCAGACCGTCCCCTCCGACGCCACGGTGGAGGAGTTGTTCTGGCAGCACCTCGTCGGGGGGCGCCAGCGTTCGGCCGCGGTGGTCGACGGCTCCCGCTACGTCGGCATCGCCCGGGCCGAGGACCTGGCCGGGACCGACCGCAGCACGTGGGCGACGACCACCGTGGCCGACATCATGCGTACCGACGTGCCGACGGCGTCGGTCGACTGGACGGTCGCCGACGCGATCCAAGCCATGGAAGAGGCCGACGCCGACCGCCTGGCCGTGTGCGACGGCGCCCGCTTCGTCGGTGTCGTCACCGCGGACGACATCTTCGAACTGGACGAGATCCTCCGCCACTCGACGCCGTAGCGCGACGCGCCGCGCCGAGCAGGGGCGTCAGGGCCGGGACTCGACCCGACCGCCGCTGGCCTCCCAGACCGCCTCCGTGTGGGAGAACATGCCGTCGGGAAGCTGTCGGAGCCGGTCCAGGATGTCGGGCGGGGCGTGCATCTCCTCGGCGCAGGCGAGGAGGGTCTCCCGGTCGGCCGGCCAGATGGACGGCCGGAGGTGGGCGGCCAGGCGGCTCCGCGCCTCCGCCTCGTCATGGTCGAGCAGCGCGTCCTGGCGCTCGCCCGGATGGATGTCACCGGTCAGGAGGGCGTCCGTCGTGGGCTCGTCGTCGGCCGCGCCCTCCTGCTGGCGGCCTTCGTCGGCCCTTGCTTCCATGGGCGCGCCCTGGGTCAGGGGACGGGTGTCGTGCTCCAGGCTGTCGTCGATCCTGGGTGAGTGCTTGTCACTTCCGCGGGGCATGCCGGCCTCCTACCCATCCTCGACGGAATGACAAGCTTGTAACTGTCGCACCGGCTTGGGATGCTGGAGAGGATGACTGTTCCTCTCGTGGAGCGGAGCTCGTCGCTGGAATCGGCGGCCGGGCGGTTGGCCGTGCTGCTCACCGGCGGTGGCACGGGCCTGGCCGACCCTGCGGGGAGCCGCCTGGAGTTCGACGACGAGGTCCGCCTGCAGCCGCTGGTCCGGTCGCCGGCCCCCCCGGGCGACGTCTGGGCCGTCGACGGTGGCCAGGCGGTCGTGGCCGACGCCCGCTGCCTCCAGCTCGTCGTGGCCCGGGCCGCCCGGGTCCGCTTCCGCGACGGCGCGTGCGACGTCGAGGACGAAGGCGAGCTACGGGCGTGGCTCCTCGGCGGCGACGAAGACGCTTCCGTCGCCGCCGGCCTCGGCCTGGGGGTCAAGCCCGATGCGGCCGTCGACCTCAACCTGCTGCGTGACGTCGAGGAGTGGCGCGCCATCGACCGCTGCGTGGGCGAGGCGGCGCCCGGCGCCCTCGTCCTGGTCGACGGTGACCTCGAGCCCGACTGGCGGGTGGCGCCGTGGTGGCTGGCCGAGCTGTTCGGCCGGGCCGCCGCCTGCGGCGTCACCGTGGCCGCGGTCACCAAGCGGTCGTCCCTGTCGAAGGGTGGGGCCCCGCTGCTCGGCGCGCTCGAAGTGGAGGGGGCGACGACGTTCGGGGCCCGGGCGCTGTGGTGGGCGCCGGTGGCCCGGAGCCGGGCCGGCGCCCGCGTCGTGGTCGCCCGACTCGACCCGGACGCCCGTTTCGCCTTCCGCGTCGACCTGTCGCCCGGCACCGATCCCGAGCCGGCCCTCGCCGGCCTGGCCGCCCTCTGCGACGACGCGAGCTTTCCCGGCTACCCGTACCCGCTGAGCGTCGCCGACCGGCTGGCGGCCTGCCCGCCCTGGCTCCGGCTCGACACGTGGTTCGAGGTCGAGGAGCTGCTCGACCGGGCCGGCGTCGAGGCCGACGTCCGCGAGCGGGCCTTCGCCGACCGCCACGACCTGATGGAGCGGTTCTGATGTCGCCCTGGCGAGCAGTGTTGGCGATGCGTGGCCGGATGCAGCACCCGAACGCCCAGCCCGGAAGGGGCCGCTGATGTCGACCGGGCGGTTGTTCGGGAAGAACGTCCTCGAAGGGACGTTCCGGGCGGCACCGGACGAGGACCTGTTCCTCGGCGAGCTGCTGGTGGCGGTGGACGAGGCGACGGGGCGGCGATACCTGTTCCGGATCGTGGACGTCACCTACGGCACCGAGCACCGCGAGCCGGGCTGGGCCGAGCGGGTGGCCGGCACCATGCTGGTCGACGACAGCCGGGGCGAGGCCGGCCTGCACCGGCTGCACGAGCAGTCCCGGCGCACGTACCGGGTGGCGTCGTGCCGGTGCCTGGGCTATCTCACGCCCGACGGGCTCGACTTCCGTCGCCCGAAGAGCCTGCCCACCCAGTTCTCCCGGGTGGTGGCGCCGGAACCGGCCGACTTCGCCTTCCTTCGCACCCGCATGGGCGACCTGCCCGTCGGCACGCTGCGCAGCGGCGAGACGGTGGTCGACTTCGAGGTGGGCATCTCGGGGCGGAGCCTGGCCAGCCACGTCGGCATCTTCGCCACCACCGGCATGGGCAAGTCGAACCTGATGATGGTGCTGGCCGGCGACGTCATGCGCTCGGCCGGCCGCTACGGCCTGCTGCTGATCGACCCCCACGGGGAGTACCGGACCCAGCTGGCCCGCCATCCCTGGGCCGCGGAGCGGCTGCGGACGTACGCGGCCCGCTCGCTGCCCAACACGTCGTCGCTTCGGGTGGGCCTCGGCGAGCTCACGGTCGACGACCTGCGCACCGCCTACGACTGGACCCGTCCCCAGGAGGAGGCGCTGTTCGAGCTGGAGCGGAAGTTCGCCGGATCGAAGGCGGGGTCGGACGGCCTGTCGTGGTTGCTGGAGTTCTCCCACGTGGAGGACCTCCCCGGCTTCCGTGACGTCGAGCTGGGCAACCGGGTGGCGCTCAACACCCTGCAGGTCCTGCACCGCCGGGCCCGGCGGATCGTCGAGCTGCCGTGCGTCGCCGCAGACGCCCACGTGTCGGTCGGGGCCGCCGTGCTCCGGGACCTGCGCGAGGGCCGCGTGGTGCTGGTCGACGTCAGCGGGCTCGGGTCCACCGAGGAGCTGCTTGTCGCCTCGTTCCTCACCCGGCGGGTGCTGGAGGAGTGGTCGAGCGCGTACCTGGACGATCCGGAGGCCCACGACCGGCTGCCCGTCGTCGCCGTCGTGCTGGAGGAGGCCCAGCGGGTGTTGGCGGCCAGCAAGGACCGCGACTCCAACGTGTTCCCCCGGGTGGCCCGGGAGGGCCGCAAGTTCAAAGTCGGGCTGTGCGCGGTGACCCAGCAGCCCAAGCTGCTCGACGGCGAGCTGCTCAGCCAGTTCAACACCTTCTTCATCCTCGGCCTGGCCGACGAGAAGGACCGCACCATCCTGCGGTCGTCGTCGAAGCAGGACATCGCCGCCCTCGGTCCCGAGATCCAGACCCTCATGCCCGGCGAGTGCCTGCTGGCCAACCTCGACGCCCCCTTCGCGGTGCCCGCCAAGATCTCGCTGTGGTCGGACGTCGTGCGCGCCTGCCCCCCGCCGCCCGCGCCCCGCCCCGCCGTCGCCGCCAACGTGTCGGCGCTGGTCGACTGATGCGCATCGCCGCCCTGGGCGACGCCCACCTGGGCCGCTCGTACTACTCGTACACGACGCCCGACGGCTTCAACCAACGCGAGCGCGACTTCGAGGACTCGTTCACCCGGGCCGTCGAGCTGGCCCTGGCCCAGTCTCCCGACCTGGTCGTGTGGCTCGGCGACATCTTCGACCATCCCCGCCCGACGTACCGGTCCTACCGGATCGCCCAGCGGGCGCTCGTACGCATCCGCGAGCACGGGGTGCCGCTCGTCGTGATCACCGGCAACCACGACACGCCCCGCCTGCCCGGTACCGGCAGCCCGTACTCGGCGCTGGCGGACCTGTTCCCCGAGGTCCGCTTCGCCCACCGGATGGCCTACGAGCGGTTCGTGTTCCCGGGCCTCGTCGTCCACGCCGTACCCCAGATGCTCACCGTCGACGCCACCCTCGACGCCCTGGCCGAGGCCCGCCTGAGCCGCAGCGCGGATGCCACCAACCTGCTGCTGACCCACCCGCGTGTGCCCCAGGTCGAGCCCCACCACTCGGACATCAACGAGATCGAGGTGGACGCCGGGCTGTTGAAGTCCTCGGCCGACCTGGCTCTGCTGGGCCACTACCACTTCCACACCAAGGTCGACACCGGCATCTGGTACGCCGGCTCGACCGACACGTTCTCCTACGCCGACGACCCGGAGGTCCCCAAGGGCATCGTCGTGCTGGACACCGAGTGGGGGTCGATCGAGCACGTCGCCCTGACCGGTCAGCGACCGCTGCTGACGCTGCCCACCCTGCACGCCCTGGGCCTGTCGCCCGCCGAGGTGCAGGAGCGGGTCCTGGAGCGGGTGGCCGCAGTGCCCGCGGGCGCGGTGGTGCGCCTGTTCCTCGAGGGCGTCGACGCCGAGGCGTACCGCATGCTCGACCTCGAGGCCGTGCGCGCCGCGTCGTCCCACGCCCTGCACCTCAAGCTCCAGCCCGACTTCGCCAGCTCGAAGACCAACGTCGAGCTGCCCGACCTGGCCTCGCTGCCCGTGCAGTGGGCCAACTACGTCGACGGCCAGGACCTGGCCGGCTTCGACCGTGACCGGATCCGCGACCGGGGCGACGAGTACCTCGCCCGCGCCGTCGAGGAGGCCGTCGACTGATGGGCCCCACCCCCGAACCGGTGACACCCAGTGCGACATACGACATCCGGTGTCACCGGTTGGCCCGGGGGGCATCCGGCGCATGAGGGTCACCCGGATCCTGCTGCGCAACTACCGGGTGTTCGAGGACGAGCTGGAACTGGAGATCCCGCCGGGACTGGTCGGCGTGTACGGGCTGAACGGGGCCGGGAAGTCGGCCCTCATCGAGAGCATTCGCTGGACGCTCTACGGCCGCAGCCGGACGGCGATGGACGAGGTGCGCACCGCGGGCGTGAACGCCGAGTGCATCACCGAGGTCGAGTTCGAGCACGAGGGCCACCTCTACGCGGTCCGGCGCACGATCAGCGGCACGACGGCCAGCGCCAAGGCCGAAGCGCACGCCGACGGCAAGCAGGTGGCCGAGGGGGTCCGTGACACCGGCCGGTACGTGCACTCGATCCTCGGTATGGACGACGCCGCCTTCCGGGCGTCGGTGTTCGCCGAGCAGAAGCAGCTGGCCGCCTTCAGCCAGCAGACGCCGGCCGAGCGGCGCCGCCTGGTGCTGCAACTGCTGGGCATCACCCCGCTGGACTCGGCCCGCGACCTGGCTCGCAAGGACGCCCGCTTCACCCAGGACCAGTTCGAGCGCCTGCGGGCCGTGCTGCCCGACCTGCAGACGGTGCGCCTCTCGGCCGCCGACGCCGAGAAGGTCGCGTCCGAGGCCGAGAACCGCCGAGCCGACGACGAAGCCCTGGCCGTGGCCGCCCGCGCCGACGTGGAGTCCGCGGTCGCCCGTCACAGCGAGCTCGACGTCCTGCGCCAGGAGCACGAGCGGCTGGTGGCCGAGGGCAAGGAGGTCCGCAAGCAGCACGACCGGGCCCTGGCCTGGGTCGCCAAGCTGACTCGGGAGAAGACGGAGCTCGAGCAGGCGGCCGAGGAGCTGGTCACCCTGGCCGCCGACGCCGAGGGGTGGCAGGCCGCCGAAGCGCGCCTGCGGGTCGTCGAGGCGGTGGTCTCGGCCCAGGCCGCCCTCGACGCCGTCCCCGTCCCCGGCCCGCTCACCGTGCCCGACGAGGGCCCGGCGGAGGCGGCACAGGCCGAGGCCGAGGCGGCGAAAGTGGCCATCGCCTCGGTCACCGCAACTTTGGAGGCGGCCGAGGTCGAGCGGGACCGGGCCCGGGGGGCGGTCACGCGGTCGGCCACGCTGACCGGGGACGGGGACTGCCCCCTGTGCGGGCAGGCCCTGGGCGACGCCTTCGCGGCCGTGCAGGCCCACCGGGCCGAGGAGCTGGCCGAGATCGAGGGTCGACTGCACGAGCTCGAGCTCGACCGCCGCCGGGCAGCCGTGGCGGCCGACACCGCGACCGAGCGGGCGTCGGCCCTGGCCCGCGAGCTGCGGGCCGCCCAGGCCGCGTGGGCCGACCACGAACGCTCGGTGGCCCGTCGCCAGGAGGCGGAGGCGGCGCTGGCCGAAGCGCAGGCCGCGCTCGGCCGGCCGCTGGAGAAGGGCGAGCGGGCCGCGCTGGCGACCGAGGTCGACCGGCGGCGCCGGGCCACCGACGAGGCGCAGCGCATCCGGGGTCGCCTGGAGCGGCGGGATGCGGTGGCCAAGGAGCTGGACGTGGAACGGGCCGCCACCGACGAGAGTCGAGCCCGGCTCGAGGCGCTGCGGGACAAGGTGGCCACCCTCGGCTTCCAGCACGAGAACCTCACCGCTGCGCTCGCCGAGCGGCAGCGGCTCGAGGGGGCGGCGCAGACCGCCACGCTCGCCGCCCAGCGGTCCACCCTGGCCGCCGGCCAGGCCCGGGAGCGGGCCGACGCCGAGGCCCGCCGGGTCGTGGAGGTGGCCGAGCAGCACACCAAGCTCGCCGAGCTGGCCGAGGAGGCCCGCCACCTGGCCCGGCTGGCCGACCTGCTGAACGCGTTCCGCAACACCCTGGTCGCGACGGTCGGGCCCCGCCTGTCGGCCCAGGCCGCCGAGCTGTTCGGCGAGCTGACCGACCGGGAGTACGACCAGCTGGAGGTCGACCCCGACACCTACGAGATCAAGGTGCTCGACGCCGGCCGCACGTACGGGATGAGCCGGTTCTCGGGTTCGGAGATCGACTTGGCCAACCTGGCGCTGCGGGTGGCGGTGAGCGAGCACGTGCGGTTCCAGTCGGGCGGCGCCGTCGGGCTCCTCGTGCTCGACGAGGTGTTCGGGCCCCTCGACGACGACCGCAAGGGCCGCATGCTCGTCGCCCTGGAACGGCTGCGGGCCCGCTTCCGCCAAGTCCTCGTGGTGACCCACGACAGCGCCATCAAAGAGCAGCTGCCCAACGCCATCGAGGTGGTCAAGCTGGCCGGCCGCCGGGCCACCGCCCGCAACATCAACGCCTGAGCAGCCTCGAAAACAGGGACTCGCGACGGCGACCCCGACGTAGCGTGTCGGGGCGAAGGCGGACGGGCCGCGTGCCGCCGAAGGAGACACCTGATGCCTACGTTCGGTCGCCGAGAGGATCTGCTCGCCTGTTCGTTCTGCGGCAAGCGCCAGGACCAGGTGGTCAAGTTGATCGCCGGTCCGGGCGTCTACATCTGCGACGAGTGCGTCCAGCTCTGTGACCGCATCGTCGAGGACGAGCTGGCCGACCGGGCCGGCCGGGCGTCGCCGACCGACGCCGAGATCGAGGCCGCGGCCCGCGCCGTCAACGCCGCGGTCAGCCGGTTCCGCGCCCTCGCCCTGCGGCGGGGAGGCGGGGCCGCCGAGACGTAGCGGCGACCCGCTCGATTTCCGGTTCGGGCGCCCGGGCAGCTACAACGCCGCTGTGGCATGGATCCTGGACCTCGACGGTGTGGTGTGGCTTTCCGAGACCGTCATCCCCGGAGGCCCGGAAGCGGTGGCCCGCCTCCGGGAGGCGGGGGAGACGGTGCTGTTCCTGACCAACAACTCCAGCCGGCGGGTCGACGACCTGGCGGAGAAGCTGGCGGGCATGGGCATCGCCGTCGAACCCGACGAGATCGTCACGTCGGCCCAGGCCGCGGCGTCGATGCTGGAGCCGGGTTCCACGGCGCTGGTCTGCGCGGGCGAGGGCGTCCGCGAGGCACTGGCGGCCCGGGGTGTCACCGCCGTCGACGAAGGCCCGGCCGACGCGGTCGTGGTCGGGTTCCACAAGGAGTTCGACTACGACCGGTTGAACGCGGCCTACCAGGCCATCCGTGACGGTGCCCGTCTCATCGGCACGAACGACGACGTGACCTACCCGACGCCCGACGGGCCCATACCGGGTGGTGGCGCCCTCCTGGCCGCGGTGGCGGCCGCCGCGGGGGTGGAGCCCGACGTCGCCGGCAAGCCGTACCAACCGATGGCCGACACCGTGCGGGCCCGCATCGGCGCCGCGGCCGACGACGGCATCCTCGTCGGCGACCGGCCGGACACCGACGGCTTGATGGCCAAGCGGCTGGGTTTCCGGTTCGCATTGGTCTTCACCGGCGTGACGACTCGGGAGGATCTTCCCGTCGATCCCGAGCCCGATCTGGTGGCCGACGACCTGGCCGCGGTCGTGGATCAGGAGTCGGCGTAGACCCAGGGGTCGACGGTGAGGTAGTGCTTGCGGCTGTCGCACTGATCGTCGACCGCGGAGAAGTTGAGGACCGCCTTGCCCGCGGCCTGCTCACCCGAGACCAGTACGTCGTACTCTCCGGTCGTGGCGCCACAGCTCGCGGTGGTCACGCTCAGGCGCCCGTTCTGGAGCGTGTAGGAGCCCGAGGTCGGGCCCGGGCCCTCGGGCAGGACGAGAACGACCTCGCCGTTGCTGCGCAGCTGGAGCACACCCTGGTGGATGGTCCGGTAGATCCCGGTGACGTCGCTGGCCGCCGTGGGCACGCCCGGTCGGGGCGGCCGCACGTTCGAGGCGGGAGGATCGTGCAGGCTGCACCCGGTGAGGACCACGGCCAGCAGCAGGACCACGGGAATGCGTCGCATGTGGTCGAGATCCTGCCTCGTCGGCACCGGAAAACGGAAATGCTTGATCTTCGGTGAAGGGTCGGATCAGATGTGCGGGAACGCAATTCCCTGGAGAAGGAGGTGGTCGTGAACAAGTCAGATGTGATTCAAGACGTGGCCGGTGCCGCAGGCGTCAGCCGGCAGGACGTCGAGAAAGTGGTCGACGCCTTCTTCGACACGGTGCGGGCCGCGGTCGGCAACGGTGATCGGGTGGCCTGGCCGAGCTTCGGCTCGTTCTCGGCCACGGCGCGCCAGGCTCGTACCGGGCGCAACCCGCGCACCGGCGAGGCGGTGGCCATCCCCGCATCGCGGGCGGTGAAGTTCTCCGCCAGCACGGCGCTGAAGGCCGCGCTCAACCCTGCGCCGGCCAAGAAGGCAAAGAAGGGGGCCTCGGCGGCGGGCAAGTCCGCGCCGGCCAAGAAGGCGCCCGCGGCCGCGTCGAAGAAGGCGTCGCCGGCCAAGAAGTCGTCCGCCGCGGCCAAGGCCCCGGCCAAGAAGGCCACCAAGAAGAAGTAGGGAGCGGGGCGGTACATCGCCGCGCCGCCCGCGCCGATCACAGCTTGTCCAGCAGCTTGAACTGCTCCGCGTACGCCATCCCGGCGACCCGTCCGGCGTCGGCATGGCGGGCCCGGATCTTTTCCCGAAAGCGCTCGGCCTGATCGGCCGCGCCCGGGTCGTCGATGTCCATGGTGGTGCGGTACTGGCTGCGGTGCTCCAGCAGCGCGGCCAGCTTGCGATCGAGGCCCGACGTGATGTCCTCGACGTGGTCGGCCTCGTCGGCCTCCCACAGCAGCAGCGACGACGGCCGGTGCGGCGCCACGGACTGCTCGGGGAAGAAATGGGGGTCGCGGGCGGCCACGATGCCCTCGACCGCGAGCAGGCCGGCGTGGCGGTGGTCGGGATGCAGGCGGTAGCGCTTCCACGGGTCGTGGCCGAGGACGACGTCCGGGCGGAGCTTGCGGATCCAGAAGCAGACGTCGGCCCGCTGGCGGAGGCCCGACTCGAGCTCGCCGTCGCGCCAGCCCAGGAACACGACGTCGCCCGAGCCGCCGAGGGCCACCGACGCGGCCCGTTGCTCGACCTGGCGACTAGCGACGAGCGCGGCCGGGTCGTCGGCCGGATCCCAGGATCCCTTGGAGCCGTCGGTGCAGATGAGGTGGGAAATCTCGCAGCCCGCGGCGGCCCACTTGGCCAGCGTCCCGCCGCACCCGAACTCCACGTCGTCTGGGTGAGCGCCGACGGCGAGCGCCCGCGCCGGCGTGCGCAGGTTCTCGCTGGTCATGGACAGGCGAGCTCGAGGTAGGCGGCCAGGTCGGCGGGAAGGTCGACGTCGTGGGACAGCGACGGATCCCGCACCACGCGCAGCGGCAGGCCCAGCCCGTGCGCTTCGGCGCCGTGGCGGGCGAACGAGCCCGGCCCGTAGGAGAACGTGAAGCCGGCGGCGGCCGGCACGCAGATGACGTTGGTCCCGTTGTCGCGATGGTCGGGAACGACGGTGACGCCGGCGAACCGCCCCACCCACGCCAGCCGGCCCGCCTGCGGGAGGTCGGCGTGGGCGACCACGACCCGCCGGGCCCCGCCGGCCGCCAGGCGCGCCACCCCGGCCTCCACCGCCCGGTTGAGACCGCGCTCGGGCTCCCACACGACCAGCGCGCCGAGGTCACGTGCCCACGCGGCCACGTCGGCGTCATCGCACACGACTGCGGTCGGCAGCGGTGCGGCCGACGACACGACGTGCGTGGCCATGGCCCGGGCCAGCGCGGCACGGTCGGCGGGCTCCAGCGCGGGGGCCAGCCGGAGCTTGGCCTCGGTGAAGGCCTTCACGGGGACCAGGACGGCCACCGGCCCGACGTCGGGAAGGCCGAAGGCGCCGGCGGGCCCGGTCACGGGAGGACTTGCAGGACCTTCGAGACGGGCTCCTGGCGCAACAGCTGGCGGATCCGCACCAGGGCCTCCTGGACCTCGTGCGACGCCATGGCGGAGGCCATGTCCGCCAGCGAGGACCACCGGGAGATGGCCGCGCCCTCGACCAGGCCTCCCGCGCTGGGCTCGATGTTCACGGCCAGCTCCACCCCGAGACAGCCCGAGCGCCCGGCGAAGATCGGCGCCACGTCGTCGGCGAACAGGCGCTGCATCTCGACGACGTCGGCCGGGTCGACCGCGCTCTGGTACAAGCGCAGGTACTGGGGCATCAGGGCCTCCATGTGCTCTTGGTGAACATGGCGGCCAGCTCGGGGTTGCTGCTCAGCGCCATGCGCCGCCGGTCGAGCACGCCTGCCACCCGTTCCCCGGTTCCCGGGTACTTCAGCGTCACCCGAACCTCGTCCGGGGTGACCTCCAACACGTTGTACGACGGACGGGTGTAGCCCCGCACGCGGTGGGACGAGACCGTGCCCGACGTGACCAGGAGCACGTGGTCCAGCAGCCACACGTGGGGCACGTGCTTGTGGCCGGACAGCACCAGGTCGACCTTGAGCTCGGCGACCAGCGCGAGCACGTCGCCCGCGTCCCAGACCGTGTTGCGCTCGCGGCCGGTACCGGGCACGGGCACCAGGTGGTGATGCAGGACGAAGATCTTGAAGTCCGCTTCGGCCGCGAACTGGTCGCGGATCCACCGGTAGCGCTCGCGGCCGACCTCGCCCTCGGCCAGGTCGGGCTTCGAGGAGTCGATGGCGACGACCTGGACCCGGAAAGGATCGCTGCCGTCGAGGCTCGGAAGGGTGAGCGACAGGACGCGGTCGCCCTTGTCGGCCACGTCGCCGACGCCGAACGTGTCGCGGAAGTGGAGGTACCCGACGTTCTTCGAGTCGTGGTTGCCGGGGATGACGAGGACGGTGAAGCCGTGCTCGAAGAGCGGCTCCAAGAACCGCTGGGCGGTGCGGAACTCGCCGGCGTACCCCTCGGTGGTGAGGTCTCCGCCGATCACCACCAGGTCGGGGTTCAAGGCGATGGTCTCGTTCACCGCCGTCTCCAGGAGCACCGCGTCGAAGTACGGGGAGCCACAGTGCAGATCCGACAGCTGGGCGATGACGAACTCCTCGCGGGCCATCTCCGGCGAGTGTAGGGGAGCAGCGCGCCCGCCCCCGGGCGCCGGTCGTCGCCGATTAGGTTCCTACGCGTGCCGGCCAAGGTGGGGGTGCTGGGGGCGGGCTCGTGGGGGACGGCCATGGCCGCCCTGTGCGCCAGCCGGGCGCCGACGACGCTCTGGGCCCGGCGCCCGGAGCTGGCCCGGTCCATCGCTGAGGACAACCGCAACGCCGACTACCTGCCGGAGCTCGCGCTGCCACCCGGTCTCCGAGCGACGTCGGATCTGGCCGAAGCGGTCGCCGGCGCGGGCGTCGTGGTCATGGCCGTGCCGTCGCACGGCTTTCGTGCCGTGCTGGCCGAGGCCCGGCCCCATCTGCCGCCCGGGGCGCCGGTGATCAGCCTGACCAAGGGAGTGGAGCAGGGAACCCTGGCCCGGATGACGCAGATCATCGCCGAGGTCGCACCCGGGCACCCCTACGGCGTGCTCACCGGCCCGAACCTGGTGGGCGAGATCGTGGCCGGGCACCCGACCGCGAGCGTGATCGCCGCCACCGACGACGACGTCGCCTGCGCGCTGCAGCAGCTGTTCAGCACGGGTGCCTTCCGCGTCTACACGAACCCGGACGTCGTGGGCTGTGAGCTGGGCGGGGCGCTGAAGAACGTCGTCGCCATCGCCGCGGGCATCGCCGACGGGATGGGGTTCGGCGACAACACCCGGGCCGCGCTGATCACCCGGGGCGTGGCCGAGCTGACCCGTCTGGGCGTCGCCCTCGGCGGCCGGCCGTTGACGTTCGGCGGTCTCACCGGGATGGGCGACCTGGTGGCGACCTGCACCAGCCGCCGGAGCCGCAACCGGTGGGTCGGCGAGGAGCTGGCCAAGGGTCGGCCGCTCGCGGAGATCACCGCAGGGACGCGGATGGTGGCCGAGGGGGTGCGCACCTCCGACGCGGTCGTCGAGCTGGCGGCGCGGGTCGGCGTCGAGATGCCGATCGCCGACCAGGTCGTCGCCGTGCTCCACGGGGTGACGCCCGCGTCGGAGGTCGTCGCCGCCCTCATGGGCCGGGACATGAAGTCCGAGCTGCACGGCCTGAACGGAACTCCGCTCTCGCCATAGGCGATCCGCAGGAAACTCTCAGCACGATCTCAGACCGGGGCCGCAAGCTGGCCATATGCAACCGAGCTCAGTGCCGGCCCCGGCCGTCGTACTCTTTGTGCAATGACCGACCCCACCGCCGCCGCCGAAAACGCCGCACTGCTCGAGCAGGCCCTCTTCGAGGTCAAAAAAGTCATCGTCGGCGCCGACCGCGTCATCGAACGCCTCGTGGCCTGCCTGCTGGCCCGCGGCCATTGCCTTCTGGAAGGCGTGCCCGGCCTGGCCAAGACCCTGGCCGTGGAAACGCTGGCCGAGGTCGTCGGCGGCACGTTCGTGCGGCTGCAGTTCACCCCGGACCTGATTCCGTCCGACCTCACCGGCACCCGCATCTACCGCCAGTCCAGTGAGACGTTCGACGTCCAGCTCGGCCCCATTTTCGCAAACTTCGTGCTGGCCGACGAGATCAACCGGGCGCCGGCCAAGGTGCAGTCGGCGCTGCTGGAGGTCATGTCCGAACGGCAGGTCTCCCTCGGCGGGCAGACGTTCAAGGTGCCGTCGCCCTTCCTGGTCCTCGCCACCCAGAACCCGATCGAGTCCGAGGGCGTGTACCCGCTGCCCGAGGCCCAGCGCGACCGGTTCCTCATGAAGATCCTGGTGACCTATCCGGACCGCGCCGAAGAGGTCGAGATCGTCCAGCGCATGAGCGTGCACCCGCCCCACGCCAGCCGGGTCCTGTCGCTGGAGGACCTCCAGCGGCTGCAGGACGCGGCCGACGCCGTGTTCGCCCACCGGGCCGTCGTCGACTACGCCGTCCGGCTGGTGCACGCCACCCGCGTCCCGGCCGAGCACGGCCTGGCCGAGCTGACCAAGTCGATCGACTACGGCGCCAGCCCCCGTGCCAGCCTCGGTCTCGTCGCCGGCGGTCGGGCCCTCGCGCTGCTCCGCGGCCGGGACTACGTGCTGCCTCAGGACATCATGGACGTGGCGCCCGACGTGCTCCGGCACCGGCTGGTGCTGTCCTACGAGGCACTCGCCGACGGCATCTCGGTCGACGACCTGCTCACCAAGCTCGTGACCACCGTCCCGGCCCCCCGGCTCTCGCCCGGCCAGGACGCGACGCCGCTCGGCGCGGTCGACCTGGCCGGCGCGACATCCGCGGGGACCGAGCGCATCGCGTGAAGCTGCTTGCCACCAGTGGCGACGGGAACGGCGAGCGGCGGCCCGAACAGGTCCTCCGCCGGCTGGAGCTGACCATCACCCGTCGGCTCGACGGGCTGCTCCAGGGCGACTACCAGGCCCTGCTGCCCGGCCTCGGCAGTGAGCCCGGCGACAGTCGTGAGTACCAGGAGGGCGACGACGTCCGCCGCATGGACTGGAGCGTGACCGCCCGGACCACGGTGCCCCACGTCCGTGACCCCGTCGCCGACCGGGAGCTGGAGACGTGGGCCATCGTCGACTGCTCGGCCAGCCTGGACTTCGGCACCGCCGACTGCGAGAAGCGCGACCTGGCCCTGGCCGCGGTGGCGTCTGTCGGCTTTCTGACCACCCGAACCGGCAACCGCATGGGCGCCCTGATCGTGCGGCCCGACGGGATCACCCGCATGCCGGCCCGGTCGGGCCGGACGCCGCTGATGGCCATGCTGCACACGCTGTCGTCCCGCGAACGGGTCGACGGGGCCGGCGCCACCGACCTGGGTGCAGCCATCCAGAGCCACCTCGTGTCCCGCCGGCGGCGGGGGCTGACCGTGGTGGTGTCGGACTTTTTGTCGCCGCCCGGCTGGGAGCGGCCGTTGACCGGCCTGGCCACGCGGCACCAGGTCCTGGCCGTCGAGGTCGTCGACCCGCGCGAGCTGGAGCTGCCCAACGTCGGCTATCTGACCCTCGTCGACCCGGAGACGGGCCGGCGCATGGAGATCCAGACGGCGAAGGCGAGCATCCGGGCCCGCTACGCCGAGGCCGCGGGCCGCCAGCGGGCCGACATCGCCGCCGCCATCCGCCGTAGCGGCGCCCAGCACCTGGTGCTGCGGACGGACCGCGACTGGCTGCGCGACATCGTCGACTACGTCGTCTCGGCCCGCCGCCGCCGGGGCGGACTCCAGGCGGCCACCCGCTGATGCTCGCTTTCACGTTCCTCTCGAAGGGTCGCCTGGCCCTGCTGCTCGGCGTGGCCGCCCTTATCGCCGCCTACGTCGTCATGCAGCTTCGCCGCAAGGACTACGCCGTCCGCTTCACCAACCTGGCCCTGCTCGACTCGATCGCGCCCAAGCGCCCGACGTGGCGCCGCCACATTCCCGCCACCGCCTTCGTCCTGTCGATGATCGCCCTCGTCACCGCCTTCGCCCAGCCGGCCAAGTCGGTCAAGGTCCCCCGGGAGCGGGCCACCGTCGTGATGGCCATCGACGTGTCCCTCTCCATGGAAGCCACCGACGTCTCGCCCAGCCGGATCGTCGCCGCCCAAGAAGCGGCGAAGTCGTTCGTCGACCTCGTCCCGGCCCAGCTGAACCTCGGGCTCGTCGCCTTCTCCGGCGTCGCCCAGGTGCTGGTCCCGCCCACGACCGACCACGCCCTGCTCAAGCGCAACATCGACAACCTCCAGCTCGGCCCGCGTACCGCCATCGGGGAGGCAATCTTCGCCAGCCTGGCGAGCATCGCGTCCGTCCCCTCGTCGCCCGGCCAGGCGCCGGCTCCGGGGCGCATCGTGTTGATGTCCGACGGCGAGACCACTGTCGGTCGGGCCAACGACGAGGCCGCCCAGGCCGCGGTGCAGGCCAAGATCCCGGTCTCCACCATCGCCTTCGGCACCGACAACGGCACCGTCGCCGTCGAGGGCCGCGACATCCCGGTGCCGGTGAACCGTGACGCCCTCGCCGCGGTGGCCGACGCCACCGGCGGCCACGCCTTCCAGGCCACCACGGCCAAGGAGCTGCGCAAGGTCTACGCCGACATCGGCAGCTCGATCGGCTTCCGCACCGAGCAGCGGGAGATCACGTCCTGGTTCGTCGGCCTGGCCCTGGCCTTCGCGCTCGCCGCGGCCGCCGGCTCCCTGCTCTGGACGTCCCGCCTTCCCTGACGGTGGAGCGGGCGGGGCTGCCGGCGGGTCGCCGGCGGGTCGCCGGCGTCAGGCCAGGACGATGACCTGGTCGGTGGCGGAGAGGGTGACGGACACCGACTTCGCAGGGTTGAGGACGACGGTGCCGTCGGCGGCCCGGCGGTAGCCGAGGGCCACGTGGTCCTGGGCCCGCGCCGCGGCGACGACGGTGGCGAACGCCATGGGCTCCGCAGCGACGTACAGGTCGGCGGCCCGCAGCGAGATCGAGGCGCCGTCCGCAGCGAACAGCCCGCCGAGGACGCGGGCGAGCTCCGGCCGCTCGGCCAGCTGGGCGATCATCAGGCTCGACAGTTGGTCGCTGACCACGAGGTCGTCGGCGCCCGTGCGCTCGGCGATGACCGCGTTGCGGGAATCGACCACCTCGGCCACCACCCGGGCCGCGCCGCCGGCGCCGGCCAGGGTGAGCAGGGTCAGCAGGGTGCGGGCGTCCGCCTCGGCCGGCGGGAGGCCGTCGCGGTAGCCGAGCACGACCACGTGCTGGTAGTCACGTTGGGCCGACAGCGCAGCCAGCGCGTCGGGGTCGTCGCCGCCCGGCAGGAAGCGCACGGTCAGGCGCTGGCAGTCCGCCTCGAGCGACCCGGCCACGACCAACCCCTCGTCGGCGGCGACGTCGACGCTCCTCGGCCCGGTCGCCACCGCGTCCAGCTCGGCCAGGATGCGCGATCCCAGCGCGCTCCAGCCGACCATCAGCAGGCTCCCGTCGGAGGCCTGATCCCCGGATGCGAAGCGGGGCGCGGCCGGCGGCGTCACCTCGGAGAATCCTCGGAAGACGACGGTGTCGTCGTCGGCCGAGATGGCGACGACCTGGTCGCCCGGCTCGAACAGGGTGTGGGCCGGAGGGGCCATGGTGATGGTCCCGTCCGCCGAGGCCCGGCCCACGATGGCCGACGTCTCGTACGCCAGAAGGGCCTCGCCGAACGTGTGGCCGACCAGTTCGGGCGCAGGGGCGAAGTAGATCTCGTCGCCGCCGAAGTCCAGGAGGTCCCGGTACACGACCCCCAGTCCCGCCTGGAAGCAGGCCTGGGCCGTCACCTTGGCGATGACGTCGTCGGCCTCCACCGTGAGGACCCGACCGCCGGCGGCCGACGACAAGGCCCGGGCGTTGCGACCGTCGAGCATTTCCACGACGACCGGACGGTGGCCAGCGGGGACCTCGCTCAGCACGGCCAGGGCGGCGCGGACCGCGCCAGCGTCGCCGGTCGAGTTCTCGCCGGCAAGCACCACGATGGAGCGGGCGCCGGCGGCGTTGACCAGGTCGAGGTCGGCCGGGCTGGCCGGGTCGCCGGTGCGGCAGATGATCCGCGTCCTGCCGGCCGGGCCGATGCGGTGGCGGACGGCGTCCTCCATGTCCGGCTTGGACTCCTCGGCCAGCACGACGATGGCGGCCCGCCGCTGGTTGGCGTTGGCCTCGACCAGCTCCGAAAGGATCGAGAACAGCCGGGAGGACCAGCCGAGGACGAGCACGTGGCCCGTCTCCAGCACCGGGCTGCGGCCCTTGCCCAGATTGGCGATGCGCTGGTCGATGCTGGTGGCGATGAGGCCGATCAGCGACGTGAAGACGAGGATTCCGACCAGCGTGACCACCAGCGAGACGATCCGGAGGCCCCAGCCGTTGTCGCCCGCGAACGAGCCCGAGTCGAACACGCGGATCATCGCCTGCCAGAACGACTCGAAGAAGCTCGCCGACTGGCCGTTGTCGATGCCCAGCCCGAAGCCGGCGATGAGAGCGGCTGCGACCACGAGGAAGACGGCCGTCGCCGCGGCCAGCCAGCCGATGAGCACCCACGGGCCGCGGGCGAGGCTGTTGTCGAAGCGGTAACGGAGACGTTCGAGCGGACGCGCCGCGGGAGGTTGCACGGCCCGCAGGGTACGCGCGAGCGGTACCGTTGGCCGCTGATGCGGGTGGCGTTCGGGACCGACGAGCGGACGGCGGTCACCGACCAGCTGGCCGAGGCGCTGGCCGCAGCCGGCCATGAGGTCGTGCTGCGGGTGGAGGAGGCGCCGTGGCCCGACGTGGGACGGCGAGTCGCCGAAGCCGTCGCCGCCGGCCACGCCGAGCGGGGCGTGGTGTGCTGCTGGACCGGGACCGGTGTGTCCATCGCCGCCAACAAGGTTGCGGGCGTCCGGGCTGCGCTGTGCACCGATGCCGAGACCGCTCGCGGCGCCCGGCGGTGGAACGACGCCAACGTGCTGGCCGTGGGGCTCCGCCTCACGTCGGCGACGGTCGGCCGGGAGATGCTCGACGCCTTCCTGGGCACCGATGCGGACGCGGGCGAGGCGACGAACATTGCGAAGCTCGCCGGTGGGTAAGAACACCCCGGGCCCGGTCCTGCAAGCCGGGGAGTCCGCGCGGCGCGAGCGGGCGCCGGGACCGGGCCCTCATCTGTCGGGGATAGGCGGATGACCGCGCAGACGGTGCCGAGCCTGAGCCGGGAGCGAGCCTTGTGGGCCAACGGCCACCAGGTCGTCGTCGGCGTCGACGAGGTCGGGAGGGGCTCGTGGGCCGGGCCGATCTCGGTGGGAGCCGCGGTCCTGCCGCGGGACCGCCGGGTCTACCGGGTGCGCGACTCCAAGATGCTGACGGAGGCCGAGCGAGAGCGGCTGTTCCCCCGGCTCGCGTCGTGGTGCGAGGCGTGGGCCGTCGGGCACGCCAGCCAGCAGGAGTGCGACGACCTCGGCATGTCGGCGGCCCAGAAGCTGGCCGCCCGCCGGGCGATCGACGGGTTGGGCCTGATCCCCGACGCCGTCCTGGTCGACGGCAGCTGGGATTTCGTGCGGGCCGAGAACGTCGTCGCCACGCGGATCATCCGGGGCGACGCCTCCTGCCTGTCGATCGCCACCGCGTCCATCCTGGCCAAGGTCACCCGGGACCGGATCATGCGGGCCCAGGCCGAGCACTTCCCGGCGTACGACTTCGACCTCAACAAGGGCTATCCGTGCCCCCGGCACAAGGCGGCGCTGGCCGCGTGGGGGCCGACCTCCATCCACCGCCGGGCCTGGGTCTTCATGGACAACCTGCCCTGGGACGGCGTCCACCGCACCGTCCGCGACCTGCAACCGGCGCTCTGGTGAGTACGGTGGGCCCGTGAGCCGCACCGACGCCCTGATCCTGCGCACCGCGGCCGTCTGGACCGTCTTCGTCTGGGTGACCCGGCTCCGCAACATCCTGAGCGACCACACCCCCGGGCACGGGTTCGGGTTCAAGGCGGTGCACGTCGTGCTGGCCATCGTCTCGGTCGCCTTCGCCGTCGCCGTGTGGGCGGTGGCGTCGAGGAACCGCAAACGGGCTCGCGACCGCGTCGAGACGCACTCGTAGGCCACATCACCAGCGCCGGTTTCGCCTCCGGCGACCGGTTCGTGATCGGGACGTGGCGGACGTCGCCCGTCGGGCCGCTCGACGACCTGATGTGGGCTCGCCCCGATGGCCGGCGGATCCTGGCTGCGGCGACCGAGGAGGGTGCGGACTACGTGTCCGGCGTCTACGGGTTCGACGAGGTGGTCGTCGCCCCCCTACGGGTGTCGCTGGACGGGCGCCACCTGCACCTCCATCTCCATCGGCCGGCCGGCGAGCTCGGCGTCCCGACGGTCGAGCTGCACCTCTCGGGTGGCCCGGCCGTGGCGCTGCCGTGGCCGAGGCCGGCGTGGTTCACCCGGTGGGTGGAGGGCCCGATCGCCCGGCGGGCGTTCGGCGTGCACACTTACGGGCTCAGCCCGAGCGGGGTGCAGGAGTGGTACCGGGCCGTGTCGCTGCGGCGGGTGGTGGCGGGATGGGGCTCGGTCGACGGGCGCGACCTCGGCCGCCTCGGCCCCATCGACCCGCCGGCCGGCTTCGGGTTCAGCGAGCCGCCTCGGTTCCCGTCGATGGTGGGGGTGCACCCGCTGCTGGCACGCCCACGGCCACGTCCAGGGCCAGGGTGAGGCACCGGCAGCCGCCACCCGCCTTCAGGAACTCTCCGACGTCGACCACTTCCACGTCGTACCCCCACGCTTCCAGCCGCCGGCCGACCGCAGCCGGGCACGCCGCCATGACGACCGTCGTCCCCACCACGATCGAGTTGGCGCAGAAGGCCAGCATCTCGTCGTCGGAGAGCACCAGCGGTTCGGGCACCAGCGCCTCGACCACTTTGCAGCCGTAGGTGTCCCACGCGTAGGGGGCGACAATGGCCCGGCGGTCGTCGAGGGGGCAGAACGTGAGGTCGAGGTGGTACAGCCGGTCGTCGACCAGCTCGATGGGCCGGACCGGCGCGCCCAGCAGCGCCGACAGCGGGCCGTGGGCGGCGGCGTCCGAGCGGGACTTGTACCCGGACAGGAACACCCCCCGGAACGGCAGGGCGTCGCCCGCACCCTCGTGGCCGACGCCTTCCGGCAGCTCGACGACCTCGAACCCGTGCCCGGTGAACCAGGCCGTGTCATGGGCCACCTCGGGTTGGCGGTAGGGGTGCCGGAAGCGGCTGGGCACGTACCGGCCGCCGTTCACCGTGCCGGCGTTGGCGGTGAACACCAGGTCGGGCAGGCCCGGCTGCGGCTCGAGCAGCTCGACCTCGGCGCCGGCGGCGACCAGCGTGGCGACCAGCTCGCCCCACTGGTCGCGGGCCCGGTCGAGATCGACCGCCAC
>DATASA010000179.1:0-19206 GCA_036269435.1 Acidimicrobiales bacterium
CAGGCGGGCCGACGAGCAGGACGCCCTTGGGCAGGGTGGCCCCGAGCGACCGGAAGCGCTCGGGATCGACGAGGTAGTCCCTGATCTCGCGCAGCTCCTCGACCGCCTCGTCGAGGCCGGCGACGTCGGCGAAGGTCACCGTCGGGACACTGACTTCGGACATCTCGGCGCCCAGGACGGCGGAGTCGGCCGCCGGCGGCGCGGCGCGCAAGCCCCCCGATCCGGCAAACGCCGCGGCGATCGCCGGCGACTGCTGCCCCTCCGCCATGCGAAGGGTGGGCGAGGCGTCCGAGGCCGCGCCCCGACGGAGGTAGACGAACGACCAGGCGGCGGCGCCCAGCAGGGCGACGGCGGACACCAGGAACATCGGCTCGGTGAGGAGCTGGGCGATGGGGGTCATGGCGTCGCCCGCGACCGGTGCCTGGGCCCCCGTGGGCGCTGTCGTGCAGGACGGCGTTCTGGCCATCCGACGGTTGACGGACCGTCACCGGCTCCGCGTCCGGCGGCAACTACCCAGCGGATCTCCTCACGCCGGCCGCCATCGGGTGCCACGGCGCCGGAAAGTGCCCCCGCCTCGACCGGCGCGCTCCCACGATGCGACGACACATCCGTGTATCCGAGGCCGCGCCGGCGGCCGGATGACCGCCGAGCATCCCCACCGGTCCAGGCGGGGACGGTCCGCCGACTCGGCATAGGACGCGCACCGACCCTACGGTGTGGTGTCCGCCCACCGCCCCCGTGGAGAGTCCCTTGACGCCCCTTCCGACCCTGTCCCGAAACCATCCGGACGTCGTCTTCCGCCGCCGCTGGGCGATTCTCGGGGTGCTGTCCCTGAGCGTCTTCCTGGCCGTCGTCGACAACACCATCGTCAACGTCGCCCTGCCGACGATGAGCGAGAAGCTGCACGCCTCGACCAGCCAGCTGCAGTGGATCGTCGACGCCTACTCGCTGGTGTTCGCCGGACTCCTGCTGGTCGGCGGAAGCCTGGGCGACCGCTATGGGCGCAAGGGCGCACTCCAGCTCGGCGTCGGTGCCTTCGCCGTCTTCTCTGTCTTCGCCGGCCTGTCAGGATCGGTGCACGTGCTGATCGTGGCCCGGGCCCTCATGGGGCTGGCGGCGGCCTTCATCTTCCCGGCGACCCTGGCCATCCTGACCAACACGTTCACGATCGCCAAGGAGCGGGCCGCTGCCATCGGGGTCTGGACCGGCGTCGTCGGCCTGGCCGTCGCCCTGGGCCCGCTGAGCGGCGGGGCCCTCCTCCAGCGCTTCTGGTGGGGCTCGATCTTCTTCGTGAACATCCCCGTGGCCGCCATCGCCCTGGCGCTCGGCATGTGGTTGATCCCAACCACGCGGGACCCGGCCGCCCCCCGCCTCGACTTCCTCGGCTTCGCGCTGTCGATCGTCGGCATCGTGACCGTCGTCTACACGACGATCGAGGCGCCCGGGCGGGGTTGGAGCAACCCGGCCACGGTGGGCGGCTACGCCGTCGGCGTCGGGGTGCTGGCCTTCTTCGCCATCTGGGAGCGGCGGGTGGCCCAACCGATGTTGGACGTGACCCTGTTCCGCAACATCCGTTTCAGCGCGGCCAGCTTCTCGATCACTGTGTCGTTCTTCGCGCTGTTCGGCTTCATCTTCCTCATCACGCAGTACTTCCAGCTCGTCCGGGGCTATGACACGTTGTCGGCAGGGGTCCACACCCTGCCCTTCGCCCTGGCGACGGGCGCCGTGGCACCGGCGGCGCCGGCGCTGGCCTCGCGGCTCGGGACCAAGATCGTGGTCCCGGCCGGGCTGCTGCTGATGGCGGTCGGGTTCTTCGTCGCCTCCACGCTCGGGGTCGACACGCCCTACTTCGGACCCGTCCTCGTGTCGATGGTCCTGATCGCCGTCGGTCTGGGCCTGGTGGCGGCCCCGTCCACCGACGCCATCCTGGCCGTGCTCCCGCCGGCCAAGGCCGGGGTGGGCTCGGCGGTGAACGACGTCACCCGCGAGCTGGGCGGCGCCTTCGGGGTGGCCGTCGTGGGGGCCGTGTTCTCGTCGGTGTACGGGCCGCAACTGGTCCAGCGCCTCTCCGGCCTGGGACTGCCGGCGCCGGCGCTGGCCGCGGCCCGGCAGTCGACCGCGGCCGCGCTGGGAGTGGCGTCGCTGGCCCCGCAACCGGCCCGCCAGGCCATCATCGACGCGGCGCGGCTGTCGTTCGTCGACGGGTTCAGCCGCGGATCGCTCGTCTGCACGGGCGTCGTGTTTGCCGGGGCGATCTTCGCCTTCTTGGTTCTTCCGACCCGACTGCCGGCCCACGAGCCCCGGCCGGCGGTGGAACCGGAGATCGCGGTGGCCTGATGTTCGTCCCCGGAGCGGTCACTCGCGGCCCGGAAGCTTGATCCCGCGGTCCTCGGCCCACTGGCGCGGGTCGTGGGCCTCGGCCATGGACTCCTCGGCGGCCCGGCGCAGCGCGGCCGCCTTCTCGTCCGTCGTCGAGGCCGGACCGACCTTGAGCGACAGGTAGGACAGCCCGCCGATCGGGATGGGCAGCCAGAAGTTGACGAGCCGGTAGATCACGACGCCCAGGACCGCAGTCCCGCGTGGCGTGCCGAAGCCCACCAACGCCGACGTGAGCACGGCCTCCACCACGCCGAGGCCGCCCGGGGTGACGGGCACGGCGGCCAGGACGTTGGCCAGGCCGAAGGCCACGATCAGGCCGTCGAGCGGGACGCGGTGGCCGAAGGCGGCCACGAACACCCACAGTGAGCCGGCGTCCAGCAGCCAGTTCGCGGTGGCCCACAGGACGGCCCGGGTCAGCAGGGCCCGGTCGCTCGCCAGCACCCGGAGGCGGTCGGCCACCCGGCGCAGGACCCGGCTCACGCCCTCGCCGTCGAGCATGGGAATCCGATCGGCCAGGTGGCACACGACGCGGGCCACCCGCTCCTCGCCCCGGGTCAGCGACACGACGGCCAGCGCGAACGTGGCGATCAGGACCGCGCCCACCACGGCCGCCGTCCCGTACAAGGGGTTGAACCCACGCAACGGGATGGAAACCAGCAGCCCCAGCCACAGCAGCACGTTGAGCACGACCGCCGACCCGAGGCCCTGGGTGGCCAGGGCGAACCCGGCGTCGGTGCCGGCCACCCCGGCGTCGGTGAGCAGCCGGTAGCCCAGGCCGGCGCCGGCGGCCGACCCCCCGGGGATGATGTGGCTGGCGGCCATGGTCGACAGGTCGATCCGCAGCAGGGTCGACAGGGGAGGCGACTGGGTGGCGGGCAGGGTGGCCTGGGTCAGCTTGGCGTAGGCGAGGATGGCCGCGCCCTCCAGCACGACGGCGAGGACGAGGTCGACCAGGTTGACCGAGGCGAGCAGGTGCAGGGAGTGGCGGGCGCCGGCCACCTGGGGCAGGACCAGGTACTCCAGCATGACCAGGGCGACCAGCACCATGACGACGCGGCGCAGGGATCGGGGAAGGCGGTGACGGGCCACTGCACGTACTGTTCCCCATACCGGCAGCCGGCGCCCCACGCAGCCCGGGAAGGCCCGGCGGGCGGTTCACAGAGCGTTCACAATCCTGACTTTGTTCGGCAACGCCGATGAGGCTCACTATGGGGGTCCGAAAAGCGCGCGCCGGCCAGGAGGCCGAACGCCCCCAGACGCAACCCCGAGGAGTTACGTGGCCTACAAAGCGGAGTACATCTGGATCGACGGCACCGAGCCGACGGCCAAGCTGCGGTCCAAGACCAAGATCATGGTCGACGGCGCCGAGCTTCCCATCTGGGGCTTCGACGGGTCGTCGACCAACCAGGCGCCGGGCAGCGCGTCCGACTGCGTTTTGAAGCCGGTCTTCACCTGTCCCGATCCGGTACGTGGCGGCAATGACGTGCTGGTGCTGTGCGAGGTCCTGCTCACGGACATGACACCGCACCCCACGAACACCCGGGCCGCCCTCCGCGAGACTTCGGAGAAGTACGCGGCCCAGGAGCCGTGGTTCGGGATCGAGCAGGAGTACACGTTCTTCGAGGGCAGCCGGCCCCTCGGCTTCCCGCCGAAGGGCTTCCCGGCCCCGCAGGGCGGCTACTACTGCGGCGTGGGGTCGGACGAGATCTTCGGCCGGCCCATCGTCGAGAGGCACATGCAGGCCTGCCTCGACGCCGGGCTGCTCATCTCGGGGATCAACGCCGAGGTCATGCCCGGGCAGTGGGAGTTCCAGATCGGCCCGGGCTCGCCCCTGGACGTCTCCGACCACCTCTGGATGGCCCGGTGGCTGCTCTACCGCACGGCCGAGGACTTCGGCGTGTCGGCCACGCTCGACCCCAAGCCGGTCCACGGCGACTGGAACGGCGCGGGCGCCCACACGAACTTCTCGACCAAGGCCATGCGCACGAGCTACGACCCGATCATCGCGGCCTGCGAGGCCCTCGGGGAGAAGTTCATGGAGCACGTGCACGTGTACGGCTTCGGCATCGAGGCCCGGCTGACCGGGCTGCACGAGACCGCGCCCTGGAACGAGTTCAGCTACGGCGTGTCCAACCGCGGCGCCTCGGTGCGCATCCCGTGGCAGGTCGAGGTGGACAAGAGCGGCTACATCGAGGACCGTCGACCGAACGCCAACTGCGACCCGTACCTGGTGACGCGGGCCATCACCCAGACGGTGTGCGCCGCCCTCGAGGGCAAGTACATGGTCTAGACGTCCGGGCCGATCGAGCCGGAGACGCCGTCGGCGGCGGCGCCTCCGGCTCCCGGTTCAGCTCGCCGGCGTCGGCGCGGCCTCAGTCGCGGCCGTCGGCCGGCGGCGGCGGGCGGGAGCAGGTGCAGGCGCCGAGTGGGTCACCGAGCTGTCGGGGGCCAGCTCGTGCTGGCGGAGCAGGCCGTCGCTGAAAACGGTCCCGCCCGTCTCGAAGTACACGCGGTACTGGACCCGGCGGGCGTCGGGGGCGAGCCAGACCGAGCCGGGCGAGGCGCCCGACCCGCGGTAGACCTTGGCGTCGAAGGCGTAGATGTCGCCGTCGCCCTCGTCGGCGGGGCGCAGGAACTGCAACGGCAACGTCTCCGAGCGGATGAGCTCGTCGTGGCCGTCGAACACGTGCACGTCCATCCAGCAGTACGACGGGTCGCTCGCCCCCCGGACGCGCACCTGCACGGCCAGGGCCGTCTCCAGGTCGAGCCCGGACCCGCCGCGAGACGGTGCCGCGGACTCCTTCGTGTTCTTCTTGGTTGCGGCTTCGTCGAGCACCGAGACCATCTCCCGGTCCGGGACGGCGCCGATGCGGAAACCAACGGATTCAAGCGGGATCGTGACGATGGGTCGCCTCCTGGTCTCGTAGGCAGTTACCCGTCCAGGTTAGGGGCGACAGGTTGCCCACCTGACAACGGGCACCGTCGAGCGGGTTACGGGCGGCTTACGTCTCGGTGACCGCGGCGGCGACGAGCTTGGCCATCAGGTCGCGCAGGTCGCGCAGCTCAACCGGCGTGAGGACGTCGAAGCACGCCGGTGGTTCCTGCATCCGCTCGAGCAGGCGCTCGCGGGTGCGCACCCCATCGGGGGTGAGGACGATGACCTTGGCCCGTCGGTCCTCGGGATGGGTCCGCCGCTCGACGATGCCCCGCTCCTCCAGCCCGTCGACGAGCGACGTGACGTAGGACGCGTCGCAGCGCCACTCCCCGGCCAACTCCTTCATCGGCCGTGGTTCGCCGGGCCGGACCGACAGAAGGGCCTTCATCAGTCCGGGCGTCAGGCCCACGGACTCGCAGGCGTCGTGCATGCGGTCGTGGCTGTCCCGGCTGAACACCAGCTCGTAGACGGAGCTCCAGGCGGCCCGGGCGGCAACGGCGGCCGCGTCGTTCGCGTCGTCCGCGGCGTGCGAGAGGGCGACGGTTGCTTCTGACTCGGTCTGCCCAGCCGGCACAGCCCGATCCTACCGTATCGATTGCCGAAGATGAATTATTTACTTGAGTCAAGAAAACCCTTGCCTCGGTCAAGCAGCGCGCGCGACCATGCCCTCGTGAACGAACCTGCCATCGTCGTCGAGGATCTCGGAAAGCGGTTCGGGGACGTGGTCGCCGTGGACGGGGTGAACCTGACCGTCCCCGCCGGGACGGTGCTCGGGCTTCTCGGCCCCAACGGCGCCGGCAAGACCACCACCGTGCGCATCCTCACCACCATCCTGCGCCCGGACAGTGGGCGGGCCACCGTGCTCGGCCACGACGTCGCCTCTGCCCCGGAGGCGGTGCGATCCACGATCGGTCTCGCCGGCCAATTCGCCGCGGTCGACGGGAACCTGACCGGCCGGGAGAACCTGCGCATGGTCGGCCAGCTGACCCACCAGCGCAAGGCACTCATCGGGCCGAGGGCCGATGAGCTGCTCGAGCGCTTCGGCCTGGCCGACGCGGCCGACCGGACGGTGCGGACCTACTCCGGCGGCATGCGCCGCCGGCTCGACCTGGCCGCCGCCCTGGTCCACAAGCCGCCGGTGCTGTTCCTGGACGAGCCCACGACCGGCCTGGACCCGCGGGGCCGCAACGACCTGTGGGCGGTCATCGGCGAGCTCGTCGCCGACGGCATGACCCTGCTGCTCACCACCCAGTACCTGGAGGAGGCCGAGCGGCTGGCCGACCGGGTGATGGTGATCGACGGGGGCCGGGTGATCGCCGAGGGCACGTCGGAGGAGCTCAAGCAGCGCCTCGGCGCCACCATCCTCGAGGTGCGCCTGGCCGATCCGGCCGCAGCCGAGCGGGCCCGCGCCGGCCTGGGCGCCATCGGGTCGAGCGAGGTCCTCGACGACGGGCGGACCGTGGCCGTGACGGTCACCGACCCCGGGCGGGCGGTGCTCGCCGTCGTTCGCTCGCTGGACTCGGCCCAGCTGATCCCGGAAGCGTTGACGATCCGCGAGCCCAGCCTCGACGACGTCTTCCTGCAGCTCACCGGGCACAAGGCCGAGGCGGGCAGCGGCGCCGCAGAACCGGGCGCGGGCGCCGGTCGCGGCCGCAAGCGGGGTGCGGCATGACCACGACGACCCTCCCCCCGGTCTCGGACACGATCGCCCCCCGCTCCAAGGCGGCGTGGGCCGTGAGCGACGCCCTGGCGATCGCCCACCGGAACCTCATCGCGCTGTTCCGGGTGCCGACGACGCTGGTGTTCTCGACCATCCAGCCGGTCATCTTCGTGCTGATGTTCCGGTACGTGTTCGGCGGGTCGATCAGCGTCCCCGGCTTCCCCCACTACGTCGACTACCTGATGCCGGGCATCTTCGTGCAGACGGTCACCTTCGGCAGCATCAACACCGGCATCGGCCTGGCCGAGGACCTGTCCAAGGGGCTGATCGAGCGGTTCCGGTCCCTGGCCATGGCCCGCTCGGCCGTCCTGGCCGGGCGCACCGTCGCCGACTCGGTCCGCAACCTGCTGGTCATCGCCATCATGGTCACCGTCGGCTTCCTGGTCGGCTTCCGGGCCCACCGGGGCGTGCTCGCCCTGCTCGGCGCGGTGGCGGTCATGCTCCTGTTCGGCTTCGCCATGTCCTGGGTCATGGCCCTGATCGGGTTGACGACCGGCAACGCCGAGGCGGCCCAGGCGGCCAGCTTCCCGCTGATGGCCCTCCTGGTCTTCGCCTCGAACGCGTTCGTCTCACCGCGGAACATGCCGGGGCCGCTGCGGGCCTACGCCAACCACCAACCGGTATCGGCCACGGTCAACGTCGTGCGGGCCCTCCTCAACCACGGTGCCCTGGCCCAGCCCCTGTTCGCGGCGGTGGCGTGGTCCGTCGCCATCATCGCCGTCTTCGCTCCCCTGGCCGTCCGCCGCTACCGCCAGACGGCTTAGCCCGCAGCTCCCGCGGCCCCTGCAGCCCGCCGGCCCTCGGCGATCACCGCGAAGGCCGCCTCCCGGCCCTCGTAACCGGCGGCCGAGGGGTCCCGGCCGGGCTCGAGGTCCTTGTAGACGTCGAAGAAGTGGCTGATCTCGTCCCGGCGGTGGGCCGGGAGATCGGCGACGTCGGCCGTCTCCTCCCAGTTCGGGTCCCGGTCGGGCACGGCGAGGATCTTGGCCTCACGCTGGTCGCCGTAGGTGATCCAGAACACGCCGATGGGCCGGGCCCGCACCCAGCAGCCGGGAAACGTGCCCTCGTCGGCCAGGACCAGGGCGTCCAGCTTCTCGCCGTCGGCGCCGAGCGCACCGGCCACGTACCCGTAGTCGGCCGGGAACACCGTGGCCGAGTAGAGGTGGCGGTCGAAGCGGATGGCGCCGCGCTCGTCGTCCCACTCGTACTTGATCCGGCTGCCACGGGGCGACTCCACCAGCACGTCGACGAGCTCGTCTCCCATGCGACGGTCCTGCCCATTCCGGCCGGCGAGGACGCATGGACAGCGGCGCCACAGACTGCACACAGGCGGTTCACAGGCGATCAGGCGAGACTGGGACGGCCATGACCGACAAGGCGCGCATCCTCGTCGTCGACGACGAGCCCAACATCACCGAGCTCGTCAGCATGGCCCTGCGCTACGAGGGATTCGAGGTCGACGTCGCCTCGGACGGCCGCTCCGCGCTGGCTCGGGCCCAGAGCTTCCGGCCCCACCTCATGGTCCTCGACGTCATGCTCCCCGACCTGGACGGTTTCGGCGTCCTGCGCCGCATCCGGGCCGACGGCCAGCCGGTGTCGGTCGTGTTCCTCACCGCCCGCGACGCCACCGAGGACAAGGTCAACGGCCTCACGCTCGGCGGCGACGACTACGTCACCAAACCGTTCAGCGTGGAGGAGCTGGTGGCCCGGGTCCGGGCGGTGCTGCGGCGCAGCAACGGGGCCGCCTCCGCCGGTTCCAGCCGGCTGACGTTCGCCGACCTGGAGCTCGACGAGGACACGCGGGAGGTGTGGCGGGGCGACGAGGCCATCGAGTTGACCGCCACCGAGTTCAAGCTGCTCCGGTACCTCATGCTGAACGCCCGCCGGGTCCTGTCCAAGGCGCAGATCCTCGACCACGTCTGGCAGTACGACTTCGGTGGCGACGCCAACGTCGTCGAGACCTACATCAGCTACCTCCGCAAGAAGGTCGACAAGGTGGAGCCCCGGCTGATCCACACCGTCCGCGGGGTCGGGTACACGCTGCGCGTCCCTGCCGGCCCCTGAGCCCGGGCCGGTAGACGTGTCGCTGCGCAGCCGGCTGCTGATCGGCCTGCTCGGGCTCGTCGCCGTCGGCCTGGTCGCGTCGGACCTGGTCACGTACCGGTCCTTGCAGACGTTCCTCCTCAACCGGCTCGACGAACAGGTGGTGGGCGCGCTCGACCCGGTGGCGACCCACCTCTCCGCCGACCGGCGCAGCCTGGACACCGGCGTTCCGGTTCCCGGGGGGACGTACGGCGCGGTCGTCGACGCCAACGGCCGGGTCCTCGCCAGCGCTTCCTTCGGCTACGAGGGCCAGGACAGCGCGTCGCTGCCCAAGCCGGTGCTGACGACGGCGGACCTGGCCAGGCACAAGCCGTTCACCGTCAAGGCCGCCGAGCCGGGAGCGGTCGGGTTTCGGGTCGTCGTCGCCGGGCTCACCTCCGGGAACGGCAGCCTCATCGTCGCCGTCCCCATGAACGACGTGGTCCAGACCCTGCACCGGCTCCTGCTCATCGAGCTCGTGGCCACCGGCGCGGTGCTGGCCGGGGTGGCCGGGCTGGCGTTGGTCGTCGTCCGAGCCGGTTTGCGGCCCCTGGAGGACATCGGCACGACCGCGGGGGCCATCGCCGCGGGCGACCTCAGCCGGCGGGTCGAGCGGGCGGAACCGCGGACGGAAGTGGGTCGCCTCGGCCTGTCGCTCAACGCCATGCTCAGCCAGATCCAGTCCGCGTTCCAGGCCCGTCAGGCCTCCGAGGAACGGCTGCGCCGCTTCGTGGGTGACGCGTCCCACGAGCTGCGGACGCCGCTGACCTCCATCCGCGGCTACGCCGAGATGTTCCGCCGGGGGGCGGCCGAGCGGCCGGCCGACCTGGCCATCGCCATGCGACGCATCGAGGAGGAGTCGGCCCGGATGGGCGTCCTGGTCGAGGACCTCCTCCTGCTCGCCAGGCTCGACCAGGGGAGGCCCCTCGAGCGCCAACCCGTCGACCTCGCCCTCGTGGCCGCCGACGCCGTCCTGGACGCCCGCGCCGTCGAGCCCGACCGGCCCATCGCCCTGGAGGTCTCGGGACCGGCGGTCGTCCTGGGCGACGAGCAGCGCCTGCGCCAGGTCGCGGCCAACCTGCTGGCCAACGCCCGCCAGCACACGCCCGCGGCCGCGGCGGTGACGGTCCGCGTCCGCCGGGACGACGGCTCGGCCGTGCTGGAGGTCGCCGACCGGGGCCCCGGCCTGTTCCCCGAGGAGGCGGACAAGGTCTTCGAGCGCTTCTACCGGGCCGATCCCTCCCGGAACCGGAACCTGGGCGGGACGGGGCTGGGACTGTCGATCGTCGCCGCGGTGGCCGAGGCCCACGGCGGCCGGGCCCGGGTCGAGTCCAGTCCGGGCCAGGGCGCCCGCTTCTGGGTGGAGCTGCCGCTGGCCGGCGCCGGCGACGAGACCGGTGGCGACGAGACCGGTGGCGACGAGACCGAAGCCGACGAGACCGGGGCCGAGACCGGAGCCGACGCGGCGACCGGTGCCAAGGAGAAGAGCGCCGACGAGCCGTCGAAGGCGCAGTCGACCTGATCGTGCTCCGGGGCCGGGCCGAACCATCCGGGCCGGGCCGAACCATCCGGGCCATTTCTCACCCGCGTCGCAGGCGGTTCCCAGCATGCTCACAGGCGAAGGGCGCTTACTGGAGGAGTGAGCCCGACCGGCGAGACGTCTGCTCGTCCCCCCACGCAGGACGTCCCGGTCGGTCGGCCCCCCCTGGCCTCGGGCCCCCCCACCCGCGGCCAGGGCGGGCCGTCCGCTCCGCCTCCGGGTTTGCTCCCTGCCTGAATGCGTCAGGATGCAGTTCGGTGAGTGACAGGCCCGACTTCGAAGCTCCTGACGAGGGACCGTCCGCCGGCCCCGCGACCGTCCCCATCCCCGTGCCCGGGGGGTCCGGTGCGCCTGGCGCGCCGGAGCCACCGCAGTTCACGACGCCCCCCATGGCGCCGCCGGCGCCGAACCCGCCTCCCGCCGGCCCGGCCCCGCGTTCCGGAGGGGCCCCGCCCCGGTGGCTCGCCGCCGTGGTCGCCGCCTCGCTGCTCACCGGCGGAGCCGCCGGCGCCATCGCCGGCCGGCTGGCCGACAACGGGCACACCACCACGTCCACGAGCAAAGTGGCCCCTATCTCCGGCAACAACGGGAGCGTGATCACCCAGACGGGCGACGTGCAGGCCATCCTGGCCAAGGTCCAGCCGGGCGTGGTGTACGTCCACACCCAGGCCTCCCAGGGCGGCCGCTTCTTCCCCACCACGGGGGCGGGTACCGGCGTCATCCTGAGCGCCGACGGTGAGGTGCTGACCAACGCCCACGTGGTGGCGGGCGCCACGTCGATCAAGGTCAACGTCGGCACGGAGACCCAGACCCGCGACGCCACCCTCATCGCCGCCGACAGCGCCAACGACATCGCCCTCATCCGCATCACCGGGGCCAGCGGGCTGCCGACCGTCACGCTCGGCAGCTCGGGGGACCTGAGGGTCGGTGACGACGTCGTCGCCATCGGCAACGCCCTCGACCTCAAGGGCGGGTTCACGGTGACCCGCGGGATCGTGTCGGCCCTCAACCGCTCGATCGACTCCCAGGACGGCAGCCAGCTCACCGGGCTCATCCAGACCGACGCCGCCATCAACCCGGGCAACTCGGGTGGCCCGCTGGTCAACGCCGGCGGCCAGGTGGTCGGGATCAACACCGCCGTCTCCGGCCAGGCGCAGAACATCGGCTTCGCCATCGCCATCGACGGGATCAAGGCCAAGCTTGACGCCCTCCGGGCCGGCCAGAGCACGGCCACCCAGCCCCGCGCCTACCTGGGCGTGAGCAGCCAGGCGGTCGACGGGACGCCCGGCGCCACCGTCACCGACGTCGGCGCCGGGACGCCGGCGGCGTCGGCCGGGATCCAGGCCGGCGACGTCATCACCGCCATCGACGCCACCCCCGTGACCGACCCCGACACCCTCGGCACCGCGATCGGCGGCCACAAGCCGGGCGACCGGGTGACCGTGACCCTGCAGCGGGCCGGGGCCAAGCGGACGGTGCAGGTCACCCTGGGCACCCGCCCGGCCGGGGGCTAGCGCCGGACCGGCCGCCGGTCGTTAGTACGGCCGACCGCCGCCGTTCGACTCCTCGGCCAGGTCGTTCTCGACCATCATCCGCACCAGCTCGGCGAAGTCCACCTTGGGCTTCCAGCCGAGCTTGTCGCGGGCCTTGGTCGCGTCGCCGGTCAGGATGTCGACCTCGGCCGGGCGGGTGAACCGGGGGTCGCTCTCGACGAGATCCTTCCAGTCGTCGATGCCGGCGGCGGCGAACGCGAGCTGCAGCAGCTCGCCGATGGTGTGGGTCTCGCCGGTGGCGATCACGTAGTCGTCCGGCTCGTCCTGCTGGAGCATGAGCCACATGGCCTCGCAGAAGTCGCCGGCGTAGCCCCAGTCCCGGGCCGCGTCCAGGTTGCCGAGGGTCAGCTTCTCCTGCAGGCCGAGCTTGATCCGGGCCACCCCGTTCGACACCTTGCGGGTCACGAACTCGAGACCGCGGCGGGGGCTCTCGTGGTTGAAGCAGATGCCGCTGCAGGCGTAGAGCCCGTAGGACTCCCGGTAGTTGACGGTGATGTAGTGGCCGAAGACCTTGGCCGCCCCGTACGGCGAACGGGGGTGGAACGGCGTCCGCTCGGTCTGGGGCGTCTCGCGGACCTTGCCGAACATCTCCGACGACGACGCCTGGTAGAACCGCATGCGGTTCCCCGAGCCTTGGCTGCTCGGTCCGCCCACGATCCGCACCGCTTCCAGCATGCGCAGGACGCCCAGGCCGGTGATGTCCCCGGTCAGCTCGGCCTGGCGGAAGGACAGGGCGACGAAGCTGATGGCGGCCAGGTTGTAGACCTCGTCGGGCTGGACCTGCTCCACCGCGCCGATGAGCGAGGACAGGTCCTGCAGGTCGCCCTCGACGAGCTCCAGCTCGGGCGTCTCCTCCTGGACCATGCGGATCTTGGGGTTGGCCTGGCCCCGGACCATCCCGTACACGTCGTAGCCCTTGGCCACGAGCATCTGGGCCATGTACCGGCCGTCCTGGCCGGTGATGCCGGTGATCAACGCGCGAGGGGGCACCCGCCGACGCTAGCCGCTGAGGCAGCACCGACCGGCGGCCGAGGGTCCCGCCAGCCCCTAGCCTGTGCCGGTGGACCAGTTGGAGGCGACCGCCCGCCGGCCTCCGATCCGGTCCTCCCGCCGGGCCGGCGGCAGCGCTCCCGATCGACCGGAGTCCCCTGGCGCCGGCGAGCGGCTGCTTCGGGTCCTCCTTGTCGCCGTGGTGGCCGCGGCCGTGCTGGTGGCCCTCTGGGCGGTGGACACCTCCGCCCGGGCCGGGCGGGTCGCCCGCCGCGTCACCCTCGGCGGCCGGCCGGTCGCCGGGCTCACGCCTGGCGCCCTGGACGCGGCGGTGGTCGACCTGCAGGCCCGGTACCACGACGCCACCGTGGTCGTGCAGGCGCCCGGCGGGGGGTTCTCGGCCACCGCCGCCGACCTGGGCCTCTCCGTCGTGGCCGGCCGGACCGCGGCCGACACGTTGGCTGTCGGCCGGCACGGCTTCGTCGTGTCCCGGATCTGGAGCTGGGCCCGGGCCTTCGTCGCCGACCGCCCGGCGCCGATCGCCATCACCGTGGACCAGGACGCCATGGCCCGGATCGTCGCCGCCCGGGACCCCCAGCGGACTGCACCCGTCGAACCGTCGATCGCCGTGCAGGACGGCAAGCTGGTCGGACAGCCGGGCCGGCCCGGGCAGGGCATCAGCCCGCCGTCGGTCCTCGCCGCGCTGCGCCGAGCGGGCCCCCGCGGCCTTCCGCTGCGCGTCTCGGTCACCCGCGACGACAGCCTGCCGCCCCGCTTCACGTTCGACCAGGCCCAGGAGCTCGCCGACCGGGCCGAGCAGCTGGTTGGGAGCGGCCTGGCCGTCACCGCCGGCCCGACCGCCGCCACCGTCGCCCCCGAGACGCTCCGGGGCTGGTTCCGCGCCGTGGCCGGCGACGACGGGCTCCAGCTCACGGTGGACGCCTCGAGCGCTCCCGACGACCTGGCCAAGCTGTTCCCGAAGCCGGTCGTCGCCCCGGTGGACGCCGGCTTCAGCGTTTCCGGCGGCAAGGTCGCGCTCACGCCGTCCAGGACGGGAACGGGCTGCTGCGCGCCGGGCACGCCCGCCCTGCTGCAGGCCGCTCTGCTGAACCACACGGCCACGTCGGCGCCCGTGGCCCTCCCGCTGAAGACGATCGCCCCCGCCCGCGACGACGACGCCGCCCGAAAGCTCGGCGTGGTGGACCAGATCGGCACGTTCACCACCAACCACGCCGCCGGCGAGCCCCGCGTCCTCAACATCCACCGCATCGCCGACCTCATCCAGGGCCAGGTGATCGCGCCGGGCGCCACCTTCTCGATCAACGACTTCGTCGGCCAGCGGACCGCGGCCAAGGGCTTCGTCGACGCTCCCGTCATCGACGAGCACTACAACTTCAGCACCGACATCGGCGGCGGCATCTCACAGTTCGCCACCACCATCTTCAACGCCGCCTTCTTCTCCGGCCTCGACATCCCGAGCTACTTCATGCACGGGATCTACATCTCCCGGTACCCCTACGGCCGGGAGTCGACCATCTCCTTTCCCGACCCCGACGTCCAGATCCGCAACAACACCCCCTACGGCGTGCTGATCTGGCCGACGTACACCGACACGTCGATCACGGTCACGATGTACTCCACCAAGTGGGTCTCCGGCGACCAGACCGGGCAGACGACGACCCCCAAGGGCCCGTGCACCCAGGTCGTCACCGAGCGGACCCGGACCTACGTCGACGGCCGCAAGCCGACGATCGACCATTTCACCGGCCTCTACTCACCGACGGAGGGTGTCGAATGCCCATGAACCTCAAGGTGCTGGACAACGTCGACGTGAAGGCGACGACGCGGGCCATCGCCGTCGCCCGGATCGCCCTCGGTGGGTCGTACCTGCTCGCCCCCGGGCTGGCCATGCGGCTGTGGCCCGGCCGGGGCGGCTCGACCGGCGAGGACCGGGCCATGAGTCGCCTGCTGGCCCGCTCGGTCGGCGGCCGTGACGTCGCCCTGGGGGTGGGCGCCCTTCTCGCCGTCTCCCACGACGCGCCGGTCCGGGGCTGGGTGGAGGCGGCCACGCTGGCCGACGCCGTCGACGCGATCGCCATCGGCATCGCGTTCCGCCGGCTGCCCCGGGCCCGGGCCGTCCTCATGTTCGGCGCGTCGCTCGGCACCGCCCTCGCCGGCCGGCGGCTGGCGTCCTCACTTGGCTGACGGGCCGGGCGCGACGCCGGCGGTGGTCGTCGGCGGCGGCCCCGCCGGCGCGGCGGCGGCGATCACCCTGGCCCGGGCCGGGGCGGAGGTGCTGCTGGTCGACAAGGCCCGTTTCCCCCGGGACAAGTGCTGCGGCGACGGGCTCACCGCCGACGCCCTCCGCCAGCTGGAGGAGCTGGGCCTGCGCCCGGAGTCGGTGCCCGACTGGACCCCGGTGTCGGACGTCTTCGTGCGGTCGCCGGTCGGCCGTACCGTCCATTTCGAGCTGCCCGCGGGCCAGGGCCAGTTCGCGGCGGTGGCGCCGCGGGCCCAGCTCGACGCCGCCCTGCTCGACGTGGCCCGGGCCGCGGGGGCCAAGGTGGCCGACGGGCACGGCCTGGGCGCGGCCCGGGGGGTGGCGGGCGGCGTCGAGCTGGACGTGGACGGGCTGGGGACGCTCCTGGCGTCCCACGTGATCGGGGCCGACGGGGCGTGGTCGCCCCTGCGTCATGCCCTCGGCGCCAACGAGCCGGGATACCTGGGCGACTGGCACGCCTTCCGGCAGTACTTCTCCGGCGTCGGGCCAGCCGCCGAGGGCCTGTGGATCTGGTTCGAGCCGGACCTGCTGCCCGGCTACGCCTGGTCGTTCCCGCTGCAGGGTGGGCGGGCCAACGTCGGTTTCGGGATCCTGCGCGACGCCGGCATCCCGGTGCGGGAGATGAAGGACCTGTGGCCCGAGCTGCTGGCCCGTCCGGCCGTGCGCGAGGTGCTCGGCGGCGACGCCCGGCCCGAGGGCGTCCACAAGGCGTGGCCCATTCCCGCCCGGGTCGACAAGCTGCCGCTCACCGCGGCCGACGGGCGGGCGCTGTTCGTGGGCGACGCGGCCTGCGCCACCGACCCCATGACCGGCGAGGGGATCGCCCAGGCCCTGCTCACCGGCCGGCTGGCGGCCGCGGCCGTCCTGGCCGCACACCGCGCCGGAGGGGGCCCAGGCGAGGCGGCCGGGCCGGCCTACGAGAAGGCGGTCGAGCGGGAGCTGTTCGCCGACCACCGGCTGTCCCGGCTGCTCAGCCGGGCCCTCAGCCACCGCAAGGGCGTCCGCATCGCCCTGCGGGTCGCGGGCTCCAGCGACTGGACCCGCCGGAACTTCGGCCGCTGGCTGTTCGAGGACTATCCCCGCGCCGTCGCCCTCACGCCGAGCCGCTGGCACCGGGGCGTGCTCAGCGGGACCGGGGCCTACCGGCCGTGACCGTGCGGGTGGAGCGGGTCGTCGTCGCCGGGATCTTCTCCCTGGACGGCCAGGACTTCGAGGTCGAGAACAACGTCTGGGTGGTGGGCGACGACGAGCGGGTCGTCGTCATCGACGCCCCCCACGACGCCGAGCCGATCCTGGCCGCGGTGGGCGGGCGCAGAGTCGACGGCATCGTCTGCACCCACGGCCACAACGACCACATCAACGCCGCCGCAGCCCTGTCGGAGGCCACCGGGGCGCCGATCGCCCTGCATCCCGACGACGAGATGCTCTGGGACGTCGTCTACCGCACGCGGCGGCCGGACATGGCCCTGTCGGACGGCCAGATCCTCGACGTCGGCGGCACCCACCTGCGGGTCCTGCACACGCCCGGCCACTCCCCCGGCGGGGTCTGCCTCCACCTGGCCGAGGCCGGGGTGGTGTTCTCGGGCGACACCCTCTTCTCCGGCGGCCCCGGCGCGACCGGCCGCTCCTTCTCGAGCTTCCCCACCATCATCGAGTCCATCCGGATGCGACTGCTGGTCCTGCCGCCGCCAACCGTCGTCCATCCCGGCCACGGCGACTCCACCGCCATCGCCGCCGAAGCCCCATCCCTTGACGACTGGATCGCCCGCGGCCACTGACTCTTCGGCTCCTGCGAACCGGTGACGCCGAGTGCGGTCGCCAGCTACGGCCGGTGTCACCGGTTCGGAAGGGGCGGCGGGCCCCGGCGGATTGGTGACGCCCAGTGCGGTCGCCAGGAGGGCCGGTGTCACCGGTTCGGAGGGGAAGTCAGTCCAGCAGCCCGGCCGGGGGGTCGATGACGACGCGGCCGGGGAGGCGGGTCTTCACGAAGACGAGCGGGACCAGTCGCTCGCCCGACAGGACGAGCAGGTCGGAGGCCGGGTTGGACTCCACCGCCTCGACCGGCCCGTAGCTGCGGCCGTCGAGGTCGAACACCTCGGAGCCGACCAGCTCGTGGACCCAGAGGGTGTCGCCGCCGTCCTCGTCGAGGGGCTCGGCCGACAGGACCGTGCCTCGGTACGTCTCCGCCGCGTTGCGGTCCTCGACGCCCCGGAAGGCGACGATCCACCGACCCTGGTGGGGCGTCGAGACCAGCACCTCCAGGTCGCCGCGGTCCGAGGCCAGCACCGAACCGGGCGCCAGGCGGACGTCCGGTCGGTTGGAGACCAGGTCGACGATCACCTCACCCCGGATCCCGTGGGCCTTGACGACCCGCCCGACCTCCAACCGCGGCGGAGAGCCGCCAGAGCGTTCAGTCGGCGGAGAGCCGCCAGAGGATTCAGTCGACGATGTCGACGTGGGCCTCCAGCCCCTCGCGGGCGGCCGCGGCCCGCACGACGGTGCGGATGGCCTGGGCCGTGCGACCCCGCCGGCCGATGACCCGGCCCATGTCGTCCGGAGAGACGTTCAGGCGAAGGCTGACCGAGTTGTGGCCCTCGTCGACCTCGACGACGACCGACTCGGGGTCGTCGACGATGGACTTGGCCAGGTACTCCAGCACGTCGCGGGGAACGGAGCCGATGACGCGGTTGGCGTCGTCGACCTCCTCGGCCTCGTCGTCCTCCAGCTCGCCGTCCAGGGCGACCTCGTCGACGCCGGCGTCGCTCACGTCGTCGGCGCCGCAGCCGCGGCGGGCGCAGGCGCGGGTGCGGTGCCGGGCTTGAACTGCTCCCACGCCCCCGAGATCTTCAGCAGCTGCTCGACGCGCTCGGTGGGCTGGGCGCCCTTGCGCAGCCAGGCCACGGCCTTGTCGTTGTCGATCCGGACCACCGACGGCTCGGCGCGCGGGTCGTAGACGCCCACCAGCTCGATGAACCTGCCGTCGCGCGGCGACCGGCCGTCGGCCGCCACCAGCCGGTAGGTCGGTTGCTTCTTCTTGCCCATCCGCATCAGGCGGAGCTTGACGGCCAACTGTTTTCCTCGTCTCGTCTCGTCGTCTAGCCGAAGCTCGGCACGCGGGGGCGACCTTTGCCGCCACCCTTGCCGAACATTCGCATCATCTTCTGCATGTCCTTGAACTGCTTGAGCAGCTGGTTGACCTCGTTGGTGGTCGTCCCGCTGCCGTTGGCCACCCGCAAACGCCGGGAGCCGTTCATGAGCTGGGGCTCCCGCCGCTCCTCGGGGGTCATGGAGCGGATGATCGCCTCGATCCGGCCGATCTCCTTGTCGTCGATCTCGGCGTTCTTCAGCTCTTTGGGAATTCCGGGGAGCATACCGACCAGGTTCTGGATGGGCCCCATCTTCTTGACCTGCTGCATCTGCTCGAGGAAGTCCTCGAGGGTGAAGCTGCCCTTCTGGAGCTTCTCCGCGGCCCGCGCCGCCTCGTCCTGGTCGTAGGCCGACTCGGCCTTCTCGATCAGGGTGAGGATGTCGCCCATGCCGAGGATCCGGCTGGCCATCCGGTCGGGGTGGAAGGCCTCGAAGTCGCCCAGCTTCTCCCCGACCGACGCAAAGGCGATGGGCCGGCCGATGACCTCCTTGACCGACAGCGCCGCGCCGCCGCGGGCGTCGCCGTCGAGCTTGGACAGGATGACCCCGTCGATCTCCAGGACCTGGTGGAACGACTCG
>DATASA010000180.1:0-7212 GCA_036269435.1 Acidimicrobiales bacterium
TGGACGCCGGGGTGATCAGCTGGGCCCCGCCGCTGCTCAGGGAGCTGTCGACCTGGAGCTGGTCGAGCCGCTGTTGGAACAGCCCGAGCTGGCTGATGAGCGTCGTCCGCTGGGCGGTGACGCTCGCGTCGGCCGCGGTGCGCTGATTGCAGGCGTCCGGCGTCGTTTTGGGGTCGACGCATGCAGGCAGGTTCGCCGTCGTGGACCCGAGGCTGTCGATCTGGCGCTGGAGGTCGGTGATCTTGGCCTGCACCTGCTCGCTGGCGGCCGACGAGTTGTCGAACGCCTGCTTGCGACGGAAGTCGATGTAGGCCCCGGCGTAGGCGTTCGCCACGATGGCGGCCCGGCTGGCACTGGTGCTCACCGCCCGGATCGTCACCAGGTTGGTCTGGCCCACCGGCGCCACCTGTACGGGTGGAGCGCTCCCGATCTTCTGGCGAACCAGATCCTGCACGGGTTCGGTCCCGATGACCTCGATCTCGGTCTGGACGGCGCGGACGGGGTCGACGTACTGCTGGGAATTGGTGTCGAACACCGATTGCGTCGAGGTCGGGTTGAGCAGGAGCTTGGCCACCCCGGCATACTTCGGCGTCTGCCGGTACGAAAGCCCGAGCGCGACTGCGGTCACGATGACGACGGATATGGCAATGATGAACTTCCGCCTCCGGAGTACCTGCAGGTAGTCGCGCAGGTCTGGCTCGGCGGCCGCCTCGTGAGGGAGCACCGGCCAAGCGTAGCCCGCCGGCCCCCGGGACCGGGCTGGACAGGGGGCTTGGATTACTCTGGCCCGCTGGGATGATGCTCGCACCGGGGCGCGGCGGCGGTAGACGCCCATGACGACCGTGGCGGTCGGCGGCGTGATCGCCGCCGCCGTTTCCGGCGCGGTGGGGCCGGTGGCGCTGGCCCTGCTGCGGAGGGGCGACGTGCTCGACCATCCGTCGGAGAGAAGCTCACACGCCGTCCCCGTGCCCCGGGGCGGCGGCGTCGGCCCGGCGATCGGGGCGCTCGTCGCCCTGGCCGTCACCCCATCCCTGCCGACGAGCGGTCGCTGGGCCGTGGTCGTGGCCGCGACCGGCTTCGGTGTCGTCGGGCTGACCGAGGACCTGGTGGGCATCCGGGCGCTTCTCCGCCTGGCCATCCAGTTCGGCGCCGCGGTGCTCGCGGCGCCGCTTCTCCTCCACTCCCTGACGGGACCGACCGTCTGGCGCGGTGCCGTCGTCGTGGTGACCATCGTGTGGCTCGTGGCCTACGTGAACGCCTACAACTTCATGGATGGGATCGACGGGATCTCCGTCGCCCAGGCGGTGGGAGCCGGCGTCACGTGGTTCTTGGTGGGTCGCCACGTCGACAGCCGCATTCTCGCCGTGGGCGGGATCGTCGTCGCCGGTGCGGCCCTCGGCTTCGCCCCGTTCAACGTGCCGAGGGCCCGCATGTTCCTCGGCGACGTCGGTAGCTACTTCATCGGGGCCTGGCTCGCCGCCGTCGCGGTGCTCGGGCTCCGAGCCGGCGTCCCGGCGGAGGCGGTCCTGGCCCCCCTGGTTCTGTACGTCGCCGACACGGGCACGACGCTGCTGCGGCGTGTGGTCCGGGGCGAGCGCTGGTACCTCCCGCACCGCGATCACGCCTACCAGCGGCTGGGCGATGCCGGTTGGTCGCACATGCAAGCCGCCGGGCTGGTGGCGGGGTGCATCGCCGCCTGCGGCGCCCTGGGAGCCGTCAGCCTGACCGGCTCCACCACGGCTCGGGTCGTGGCTGACGCGGCCGTCGCCGGCGTCATCGGTGCCTACCTGCTCGCACCCCGGTGGTTGCGACGGAACGCCGGGTCGGCCGTGGTGGCCGGCTGATGCGCATTCTGGTCGTATGCCACTACTTTCCACCCGAGATCGGTGCTCCCCAGGCCCGCCTGAGTGAGCTGGCGCAGGCGTGGAGCGAGTCGTCCGACGAGGTGACCGTCCTGACCGGCATGCCCAACCACCCGACCGGCGTGGTGCCCGAGCGCTATCGCGGCCACCTGCGACTCGAAGAGTCGGTTCAGGGGGTCCGGGTGGTCCGGACGTGGCTCTACGCCACGCCGAACACGGGCATGGTGAAGAAGACGCTCGGCCACCTGTCGTTCATGGTGACGAGCTTCCTGCTCGGCGTCCGACCGACCGGCCCGGCCGACGTGGTCGTGGTGTCGTCTCCGACGTTCTTCTCCGTCTTCTCGGCCTGGGCGCTGGCCCGGTGGAAGCGGGCGCGGCTGGTCGTCGAGGTCCGCGACCTGTGGCCGGCGATCTTCGTCGAGCTGGGCGTGCTCCGGAACCGGCGGGTCATCCGGACCCTCGAAGCGCTGGAGATGGCCGCCTACCGCGCCGCCGACGCGGTCGTGGTCGTGACCGAGGGGTTCCGTGACGACCTCGTCGGCCGAGGCGTGCCGGCGGAGAAGGTCCACGTGATCCCGAACGGCGCGGACCTGGACCGGTTCGACGCCGCCGGCGAGGTCGACGCTCGGGCCCGCGCCGAGCTCGGGGCCGGCGCGGACGAGTGCCTCGTGCTGTACATCGGGGCCCATGGCATCTCCCACGGGCTCGGGGCGGTGGCTGACGCGGCCGCGAAGCTTGGCGGCGAAGCGGTCCATTTCGCCTTCGTGGGCGAAGGTGCCGAGAAGGAACGGCTCGTGTCCCGGGTACGCGAGCTCGGGCTCACGAACGTGACCCTGCGACCCGGCGTGCCGCGGGAGCAGGTCAGCCGGCTGCTCGCCGCCGCCGACGTCTGCCTGGTCCCGTTGCGGGACGTTCCGCTGTTCAGCTCGTTCATCCCGTCCAAGATGTTCGAGTACATGGCTGCCTCCAAAGCGGTGATCGGAAGCGTGCGGGGGGAACCGGCCCGGATACTCGAGGCGGCCGGCGCCGTCGTCGTCGAGCCCGAGGACGCCGCAGCCCTCGCCGACGCAGTGCGCGACCTCGCGGCCGACCCCGCACGGCGCGCCGCGATGGGGCGCCAGGGCCGGGCCTTCGTCGCCGAGCACTTCGACCGTCGAAAGCTGGCCGATCGGTACCGTGCCATCCTTCACCAGGTGGCCAGCCGATGAAGGTGCACGTCACCGGGGGCAGCGGGTTCCTCGGCGGCAGCGTTCTCCCGAAGCTCCTCGCCGCCGGGCACGCGACGACTGCGCTGGCCCGGACCGCAGCCGCCGCCGAGCGGGTCGCCGGACTCGGAGCGACGCCCGTCGCCGGGGACCTCGACGACCCGGCCTCGGTCGACCAGGCCTTTGCCGACAGCGGCGCCGAGGCGCTGGTCAACCTGGCGTCACTGGGCTTCGGCCACGCGCCGACGATCGTCGCCGCCGCGGAGGAGGCCGGCTTGAAGCGGGCGGTGTTCGTGTCGACCACCTCGATCTTCACCCGGATGGCGACCGCGTCGAAGCCGGTTCGAGAGGCGGCGGAGGAGACCATCCGGGCCAGCGCCCTGGACTGGACGATCGTCCGCCCGACGATGATCTACGGGGCGCCGGGTGACCGCAACATGGCCCGGCTGGTCCGGGGGCTCCGCCGGCTTCCGGTTTTCCCGCTGCCGGGCGGCGGTCGGGGGCTGCAACAGCCGGTCCACGTCGACGACCTGGCCGGCGCCATCGTCGCCGCCTTGGGGCGACCGCTGTCCGTGCGCCGGGCCTACGACGTCGCCGGCCCCGAACCGCTGAGCCTCCGAGCCGTGATCGAGCAGGCGGGCGGGGCAGTCGGCAGGCATCCCCGGCTGATGCCCGTGCCTCTGCAGCCGGTCGTGATGATGGTCCGGATCTACGAGGCGGCGACGCCGCGGCCGAAGTTGAAGGCCGAGCAGATCGCCCGCCTGGCCGAGGACAAGGCCGTCGACATCACGGCCGCCCGGAACGACCTCGGCTTCGACCCACGCCCGTTCGCCGAGGGCATCCGGGCCGAAGCCGCGCTCGTGCGGTGAGGCGTGACCTGGTCGGCCACGCCCTTCTGCTGGCCCGTACGACGAAGAACCTGCGGGCTTCGCAGGTGGCCCACCGCGTCCGCCTGCGGGCGCAGCGTTGGCCGCCCCGGCGCCCCATCGCCGCCTCCCTCATCGCCGCCCTCCCAACGCCCGACCGGGCGATCGCCGGCTGGCCCGACGGCTTCCGCCCGCTCGACCTGCAGCTCGCCGAGGGCTTCCCGTCGCCCGAGGAGAACGCCCGAGGCCGTTTCACGTTCCTCGCCGACGGCCGGGAACTCGGGTCGGGGGGCTGGGACGCGCCCGGCGCGTCGAGGTTGTGGCGATACCACCTCCACTACATGGAGTGGGCCTGGTCCTTCGCCGCCCACCCCGACCGCACGTGGGCGCGAGCCACCTTCGCCGACCTCTGGCGATCCTGGGCGGCCGCCACCCCCTTCGGCCGCGGCGACCCCTGGTCGCCGTACGTGGCCTCGCTGCGGGCCTGGGCCCTCTGCGGCACGTACGACGCCCTGGTCGCCGGATCGCAGATCCAGCCGGACGTGGACGCCAGCCTGCGGCGTCACGCCCGCTTCGTTCGCTTGCACCTCGAGCACGACGTGGGCGGCAACCACCTGCTCAAGAACCTGAAGGCCCTGGTCGGGCTGGGTGTCTTCCTCGGTGAAGACGCACTGCTGGGTCCGGCGGTCGACGGTCTTCGGCGACAGATCCCCATCCAGATCCTGTCCGACGGCGGCCACTACGAGCGTTCGCCCTCGTACCACTGCCAGGTGCTCGCCGATCTCGTCGACGTGCAGAGCCTGCTCGTCGCCACCGGGCGCCCGGCCGTGCCCGGCCTGGCCACTGCCGTCGACGCCATGCGCACGTGGCTCGGGGCCATGCTGATGCCCGACGGCGACGTGCCCCTCCTCAACGACTCCGTGCTCGTCGGCGCCGACCGTCTGGCCCTCCTTCGCCCCGGGCCGCGGCCCGCAGGGCGGCTCACCGTCCTTCCCGCCTCCGGTTATGTGGTGGTGCCGGGTCCCGCGCTCCACCTCGTCGCCGCCGTCGGCGACCCCTGCCCGCCCGACCTGCCCGCCCACGCCCACGCCGATTGCCTCTCCTTCGAGCTGGCCGCCGGCGGCCGCCGGGTCGTCGTCGACACCGGTACCTCCACGTACGAGCCCGGTGCCCGCCGGGCCGTCGAACGCTCCACCCCGGCCCACAACAGCCTCACCGTCGACGGGGCCGACCAGACGGAGGTGTGGGGGACCTTCCGGGCCGCCCGCCTGGCCCACGGGCGACTCGAGCGGGCTGACGACGACGGTGCGGTCGTCACCGTCGTCGCCTCGCACGACGGCTACCGCCGCCTCCCGGGCCAGCCGGTCCACCGGCGCACGTGGGAGGTCGCCGGCACGGAGATGACCGTCGTGGACGAAGTCGTCGGAGAGGGCGACCACGATGTCGACTCGTTTGTCCACCTCGCTCCCGGCGACGCGGTCACCGTGGAGTGGACGGCGCCCGGCGACGTCGCCGTCACGGAGGCGACCGCCGTGCACGCCACTGGGTTCGGCCACACAGTGCAAGGGCGTGTCCTGCGGGCGGGGTGGCACGGACCGCTGCCGGTCATCTTCCGGATGGAATTGCGCGTCGCTGCGGCTGGGCTGCAAGGCTTTGCGGGAAGCGCCGCAAGCGACCCGATGAGAGGCACCGTGTGAAGCAAGTCGTGCAACCAGCGAACGGCGGGCCGGTGCGCGTCATCGAGGTGCCCCGTCCCTCGATCGGCCCCACCGAGGTCCTGGTGCAGACGGTCGCCAGCGCGGTGTCGCCCGGCACGGAACGGGCGGTGACCAAGCTCGCCCAATCGAGCCTGCTGGCCAAGGCCCGGGCCCGCCCGGACCTGGTCCGCCAGGTCGTCAAGAAAGCCAGGACCGACGGGATCGCCAAGACCGCCGGAGTGGTACGGGCCCGACTGGACGACGACGTCGCTCTGGGTTACTCGGCCGCCGGGATCGCCCTCGAAGTGGGTGAGGCGGTGGCCGGGATCGCCCCGGGTCAGCTGGTGGCGACGGGAGGCGCCGGAAAGGCCAACCACGCCGAGTTCCAGGCCGTTCCGGGGCTGCTGTGCGCGCCGGTGCCCCACGGCGTCGACCCGGCCGATGCTGCCTTCGCCACGGTGGCGTCCGTCGCCCTGCACTCGCTGCGCCTGGCCGACGTCGGCCCGGGGGCGAAGGTCGTCGTCGTGGGGCTCGGGCTGCTGGGCCAGCTCGCCGTCCGCCTGGCCCAGGCGGCTGGGTGCGACGTCGCCGGCATCGACGTCGCCGACTTCCCCGTGGCCCGGGCCGCCGACGCCGGCGCTCTGGCCCTGATCGAGTCGGGTGAGGACACGACCAAGGCCGTCCTCGAGTGGTCCCGGGGGCGGGGCGCCGACGCGGTGCTGCTCATGGCGGCCAGCTCCTCCTCGGCCATTGCCGGCCGGGCGCCGGCGCTGTGCCGGGACCAGGCCAATGTCGTGGTCGTGGGCGATGTCGGTCTCGACCTGGACCGTCGCCCGTTCTACGAGCGGGAGCTCAGCCTGCGCTTCGCCCGCTCGTACGGGCCCGGCCGGTACGAGCGGTCGTACGAGGACTGGGGGGTGGACCTTCCACCGGGCCTGGTGCGATGGACCGAAGGCCGGAACTTCGAGGCCGTCCTCGACCTCCTCGCCGCCGGCCGGCTCCAGGTCGCCGACCTCGTCACCCACCGCTTCCCGATCGCCGACGCCGTCTCCGCCTACGAACTGGTGGAGGCCGGCGCCGAGCCTTCTCTGGGGATCGTCTTCGAGTACCCAGGCGCCCCCGAGCCCGATCGCCCTATTGTGATGCGCCGCGCCGGCCAGGGACGGCTTGGTGTTGGCCTCGTTGGTGCCGGCGCGTTTCCCCGCACCGTGCTTATTCCTGCCTTCCGTGGGGCGGGGTTTGACCGCTTTGTGTCGGTTACTTCCTCCGCGGGGCTATCGGCACGTCGCTTGGCCGAGAGAGCCGGGTTTGAAAAGGTATCGAACGGTGCCGATGCAGTTATTGACGATCCTGACGTCGAGATTGTTGTGATAGCAACCCGCCACGACAGCCATGCAAGCCTTGTAGTGAAGGCGCTGCGTGCGGGAAAGCACGTGTTCTGCGAGAAGCCCCTAGCTCTCTCGATGGACGAACTCTACGAAATTGAAGCCGCGCAGCGCGAGGCCCGCGGGATCCTTTTCGTGGGCTTTAATCGTAGGTATTCGGAACCCGTCCGGCTTGTGACCGAGCATTTCTGGGATCT
>DATASA010000181.1:0-2317 GCA_036269435.1 Acidimicrobiales bacterium
GGCCCGCACCGCGGATTGGAAGGTCCGGGCGGCCAAGGCCATCCACGACCTCGCCGTCGACCGCTACGGCCTGGAGCCGGGGGACCTGCTGTTCGACGCCCTGGCCCTTCCGTTGTCGACGGGCATGCAGGAGAGCCGCCGGGACGGCATCGAGACGATCGAGGGCATCCGTCGGATCAAGGCGGAGCTCCCCGGCGTGCACACCATCCTGGGTCTGTCGAACGTGTCGTTCGGGCTGACGCCCGCGGCCCGCCACGTCCTCAACTCGGTCTTCCTGCACGAGTGCGTGGAGGCCGGGCTCGACGCGGCCATCGTCCACGCCGCTCGCATCATGCCGCTGTCGAAGATCCCCGAGCGCCAGCTGGAGGTCTGCCTCGACCTGATCTACGACCGGCGGCGCGACGGGTACGACCCGCTCCAGGAGCTGCTCGGGCTGTTCGAGGGGGTGTCCTCGGCGACGCTGGTGAAGGAGGACCGCAGCGGCTGGCCGGTCGAGGAACGGCTGAAGCAGCGGATCATCGACGGCGAGCGCGACGGCCTGACCGCCGAGCTCGACGAGGCCCTCGCCGCCAAGCCCGCGCTCGCCATCGTCAACGACGACCTGCTCGCCGGCATGAAGGTCGTCGGCGACCTGTTCGGCTCCGGGCAGATGCAGCTGCCGTTCGTCCTCCAGTCGGCCGAGGTGATGAAGGCGGCGGTGGCCTACCTGGAGCCCCACATGGAGAAGTCGGACCAGGGGGGCAAGGGCCGGATCGTGCTGGCGACCGTCAAGGGCGACGTCCACGACATCGGCAAGAACCTGGTCGACATCATCCTCACCAACAACGGCTACGAGGTCCACAACCTCGGGATCAAGGTCGCCCTGGCCGAGATGCTGGCCAAGGCCGAGGAGGTCAAGGCCGACGCCATCGGCATGAGCGGCCTGCTTGTCAAGAGCACGCTGATCATGCGGGAGAACCTGGAGGAGCTGAACCGTCGCGGCCTGGCCGACGACGTGCCGGTCATCCTGGGCGGCGCGGCGTTGACGCGTCGCTACGTCGAGCGCGACCTGCGCGAGGTCTACGACGGCCGCGTGTTCTACGGCAAGGACGCCTTCGAGGGCCTGCGCACCATGGACCAGCTCATGGACATGAAGCGCTCGGGCGCCGACGATCCCGACTGGGGGCGGGTGCCGCTCGGGCGGGTGGTCGAGAAGGCGGAGAAGCCGGCGGCGGTCAGCCTGCCGGCCCGGTCGCCCGCGGTCGAGACCGACAACACGGTGTTCGTGCCGCCGTTCCTGGGGTCGCGGGTGGTCAAGGGCGTCGCCCTCGACGAGCTGGTCGGGTACGTCAACGAGACCGCCCTGTTCCGCAACCAGTGGCAGTACCGGCCCGAGAAGGGCGAGACCGACGCCGACTTCAAGGCCCGCATCCGGCCGATGCTGCGGGAGGAGCTGGCCAAGGCCACCGCGGCCGACCTGCTCGTGCCCCAGGTGGTGTACGGGTACTACCCGGCCAACGGCGACGGCAACGACGTCGTGATCTGGAAGGACGAGACCCGCACCGCCGAGTGGCTGCGGTTCTCCTTCCCCCGCGAGGGCACCGATCCCTGGCGCTGCATCGCCGACTTCTTCCGGCCGGTGGCGTCGGGCGATGTCGACTACGCCTGCTTCTCGGTCGTCACCATGGGGCCGCGGGTCTCGGAGGCGACCGCGGCGTTGTTCGCCGAGGACCGTTACACCGAATACCTCAAGCTCCACGGCCTCGGCGTGGAGATGGCCGAGGCGCTGGCCGAGTACTGGCACCGGCGGATCCGTGAGGAGTGGGGGTTCGCCGACGAGGACGGTCGCTTGGTCGACGTGCTCGTCCGCCAGGGCTACCGCGGCGGCCGCTACTCCTGGGGATACCCGGCCTGCCCGGATCTGGAGGACAACCTCAAGGTGGCCGATCTCCTGGACGCCGACCGCATCGGCGTGGCCGTCAGCGAGGACTTCCAGTACGTGCCCGAGCAGACGACGTCGGCCATCATCTGCCACCATCCGAAGGCGAAATACTTTGTCGCCCGCTGAGCGGCGAACGGACATTCTGTCGCCCGCTGACGGGCGAACGCATACGTTGTCGCCCGCTGAGCGGCGAACGGAGATTCTGTCGCCCGCTGACGGGCGAACGCATACGTTGTCGCCCGCTGAGCGGGCGAACGCGAGGGGCTGAGGTGGCGTTCGGTCAGCAGTCGGGGCCGCCGGCGACGGCCCGGCAGGTGCAGGAGCTGCTGTCGCTGCTCCAGGACGCGGGGCACACCGACTTCCGTGACGCCCGCGGTCCGATGGGGTTCACCCAGC
>DATASA010000182.1:0-42147 GCA_036269435.1 Acidimicrobiales bacterium
GTGGGCCGCCCGGGACTCGAACCCGGCCCAGAAGCTTAAAAGGCTCCCGCTCTACCAGATGAGCTAACGGCCCAAGGACTGGTGCCTCGCCTGGCGCCACCGCCCTGATCCCGCGATCGTAGGCCCTGACCGGGATCCCGAGAGCGAGTGACTGGCTGGCGCCAGGGCGTCGTCGAGGGGTCGGACCTCCGTTTGGCAGGACAGAGTCAGCCGGGGCCGCTCGAGCACACGGTCCGCGAGCCCCGCTGCCTGCCGAGATCGCCGAGCTCGGATCACGTCAACGTCGCCCACATGGGTGGCAAGTTCGCGGCTCGGAGCTTGGGTGGCGCCTCCGGCGTGTATGGCTGTCCGAGCCCGGACGACCTGCTGTCCGTGGCCTCCGGGTTGGCGTACCTCGTCGAGGCCGGGGCGCCGTGTGAACCTGACCGCCAATCCACCGAGGGCCAGCGCAGCCAAAGCCAGCACAACCATCGATCTGCTGTCAGCCCCGGTACGGGCGAGGGTGCCCACGGTTGCTTCGGCTCCAGCCGCGACGCCGACCGCGGAATTGCTCTCGGATGCCAATTGGGCTCCGCCGACTGGCCGTGACGACGCAACCGGGGTGCTGGTGCCGACCACGGGTCTACTCGGCAGAACAGTCGCTTCCGTCGCGGAGGTGGAGCCCGCTACCACGGGAAGCGATCGGAGCAGCGGAACAGCTACCAGAGGCGCCGTCGCAGTCGGGCTTTGCTGAACCCGGGCTATCGCGGTCACGACAGGCAGGACGACCGGCGGCGAAGGCGTGACCGGCGACGCGATTGCGACAGGCAGGATCACCGCGGCCGGACCGACCACTGGCGCAGGCGTCACGAGCGGCGGCGTGACGACCGGCGGCGTAACCACCGGCGGGGGCGTCACCGGCGGCGGGGTGACTACCGGGGGTGGGGTAACTACCGGCGGCGTCACGATCGGCGGGGGCGTGACGAGCGGCGGCGTCACAACGGGCGGACCGACCACCGGCGGGGGCGTGACGAGCGGCGGCGTAACCACCGGCGGCGGGGTCACGACCGGCGGCGGGATCACAGGCGGCGGGATCACAGGCGGCGGGATCACAGGGGGCGGGGTAACCACCGGCGGCGGGGTCACGACCGGCGGCGTGACGACCGGCGGCGGGATCACGGGGGGCGGCGTAACCACCGGCGGCGGGATCACCGGGGGCGGCGTGACGACCGGCGGCGGGATCACGGGCGGCGGCGTAACCACCGGCGGCGGGATCACCGGGGGCGGGGTCACGACCGGCGGCGGGATCACCGGGGGCGGGGTCACGACCGGCGGCGGGATCACAGGCGGCGGGGTCACGACCGGAGGCGGGATCACCGGGGGCGGGGTCACGACCGGCGGCGGGACCACCGGGGGCGGGGTGACGGGCGGGACGATGATGTTGTTCGTCACCGATGTGGTGCAGGTGACCGTGGCGCCACCTCCGTTGGCGGAGCCGTTGCACTGATCGACGGTCACGGGCAGGGCGGAGCTCTCCGTGGACGGCGTGACGGTGCACTGAACCCGCATGGTTCCGCCACCTCCGTTTCCGGAATCGTTGCACTGGGTGATTGTGGCGTTCGTCGTATTGCCGATCGGATCGCAGGAGACGGTGGGTTGGGTGCCCCCCCCGGCCCCGGAACCGTTGCACTGGTTGATCGTCGCCGGGACGGGCGACGCGATGCCCGTGATGTTGTTGACGATATTCACGCTGCAGGTGACGGTCCCACCCCCACCACTCCCAGAGCCGTTGCACTGGTTGACCGACGTTGTGAGCTGGGTCGACGGCGTCGTGGTGGTGGTGCAGGGCAGGGCTGCGTTGGCCGCGCCGTGGCATTCCTTGAGGACGACGGTCGAGCTCGTGGTGCCGGTCGCAACGTCGATGTTGTTGGTGACGGTGGTGTCGCAGGCCACCGCTTGGCCACCGACATTGTCGGTGCCGTTGCACTGGTTCACGGACGCTCCAGGGGCCGCTGCCGCTGCGGTCACCGGGACCGGCGCGAGGAGTACCTGGGTCGGTGCGGGGCTGGCCGCCGCCGGGGCCGCACCGGCCAGAGCCGGTGCGAGCGGTGTGCTCGCGCCCTTCGCCGGAGTGGGTGGCGCCGTCGGTACCGACAGCGAGAGAGGCGAGAGCGCAGTTGGGCTGGTGCCAGCGACGGCCGGACTGCCCACGGCCGGGTCGCCGACGGCGACTGGAGCCGGAAGGGAGACGGGGACGAGACCACGGGCCACGGTCACCGAAGGATCGGGGTTGATGACGGGGCTCGCCGGAACGGCGGTGCTCACGGCAGCGGTGGGGACGGGCGTCGGAGAGGCAACCGGATTCGGCGTGGGCACTTGGACCTCGCTCGTCGGGGTGACGGCGACGTGGACCGAAGTCGGCGTAGGGACTGCAGCCGTTGGAGTCGATGGTGTAGCGACGGTGGAGGTCGAAGCCGACACCATCGGTGCAGCCGGCTCAGATGTCGGAGCTGGCTGTGCGACCACGGACGCCATGGGGAGGTTCGCGACCACCGGGGCCAGCAACGCGGCCACTGGCTCGGGCAATGCCGCAATGGCGCGAGAAGGCAGATCGGTGGCCGCAGAAGGTGGAAGAGGCGCTGGCTGTGCCGCGCCCGATGCCGTTTGTGGCGGAGCGGCATCGGCGAAGGCGGCGTTGCCCCGCCAAATCCCCCAGGCCAGCACGACGACAATGGACAGCAGCACCGCCGCAGCCATGGCCACGGCCGTGGTGGGAATGATCTCAGGGCAGCCGTTGCTGCCGTGCGGTTGGGCGTGCTCGGTTGAGGTCACGGTGCTCCTTCGACGAGCGCATCCTCGTGAGTAGGGCGTGACCGAAACGTCACCAAAGCGTTGCAAAGCCCCTCGACCTGCCACCTTTCGGCGTCCTCGAACCGCCTGGGAATGGGCGACGGACGGTCGGCGAAAATACCCGGGGGCGCGGTGTCAGAGAATGAGCTTCATGGGCCCCCGACCCTTTGCATGCGTTTGCAGATGGACGACGCTCGATCTCTCCAGAACGGAAACAGACATCACCGCAGGTGGTGTCGTACGTTCTGTCGTATCGGCGAGATCGGCGGACCTGATCAACTGTCGCTCCTGGGTGGATTCGTGTTTTCCGTGGGGGGCGATGCCCTGCTCGGGATCTCCGGCGGGTCGCAACGGCTTCTTGCCTTCCTTGCCGTCCGGGAGCGAGTGATGACCCGCGCCCAGGTGGCCGGAACCTTCTGGCCCGAATCCACCGACGACCATGCTGGTGCCAGTCTCCGTTCTGCGGTGTCGCGCCTCGACGGTCGGATGCGCCAGGCCGTGAAGGTGACTGCCCATGACTTGGGTCTGGCCGAAGGTGTCGCCGTCGACGTCCACCACTCCCGGGCGCTGGCCAGGAGGCTCATCGACCAAGACGCCCCGCAGTGCGCCGTCGACATCGGCGCCGCGGCAGTGACGGCTCTGTCCGACGACATGCTTCCCGGCTGGTACGAGGACTGGGCGATTCTCGCGGCCGAGGACTGGCACCAGCTCCGCCTTCACGCCCTGGAGGCGGTGGTGGCTCGGCTCACCGCGGCCGACCGGCTGGCGGAAGCGGCCGCAGCCGCGCTGGCGGCGGTGCGTGCGGAGCCACTCAGGGAGAGCGCCCGCGCCGCGCTGATCCGGGTGCACCTGGCCGGGGGCAACCAATCCCACGCCGTCTCAGAGTTCGAGCGCTACCGGGTGCTGCTGCGCACCGAGATGGGTCTGGAGCCGACGAGCCGCCTCAGCCGACTGCTTTCCGAAATCTGATCGGTCACGCTCGGGTAACGGCGGGCTCCGTACGGTGCGATCATGGATCATTCACATACGGTCGCGGCCGTGCGGACTTCGGCGCTCCCACTCGCTCGCAACCGTGTGAGCGCGCATAGAGCGAAGTCACATCTGGCCCGTCCGCCCAAGGGGGGACATGGACGGTGATCGCAGTGCTTTGCTCATTGTTCGGGCGTGGGCCGAGTCCCAATCCGAGGAGCCCCTGCGGGCCCAGCTTCGGATGACGAGCGACGTGTCGAAGGGCATCGAGCGAACGTTCACCTTGGCCAGGGCGGAGGAGGTCTGTGACGCCGTCCGGGAATGGCTGGACGTAGTCGTTGGTGACGCGGGGCGGGCCGACCGATAACGGCGGTCCGCCGGCGGCGGGGCACGGACGCCGTCCCGTTGGCCGCAGTGCGGCGAGCGGCTCCGCTGTCGGGATTGGGGCGGGGCGGGCCTAGGCTGAGGGGGTGGAAGACGACGACGCCCGAAAGCGGTTGGCGGAGGAGCGGGCAAGGCTCGTCGGCGTGCGCGCCACCTTCGACGACGAGCACCTCAGCGACCAGTCCGAGAGCGACAGTGTCGGCGAAATCAGCTCGTACGACCAACACCAGGCCGACATGGGCACTGAGACGTTCGAGCGGGAGAAGGACCTCTCCATCCTCGAGCAGGTGGAGGCCGAGCTGGCCGACGTCGAATACGCCATCCGTCGCCTCGACGAGGGCACGTACGGCACCTGCGAGGTCTGCGGCCGGGCGATCCCGGAGGAGCGCCTCGAGGCGCTGCCCGCCACCAGGCTGTGCCTGGAACACCAGGCCGAGGCCGAGCGGGAGGTGCGGGTCTCGGGTGAGCGCTCCGACGTCGGCCCAGGACAGGCGCCCGGCCTCGAGTAGTTGAGGGTCCGTATGCGCAGGTCTGTGGTCATCGGCGCCGGCGGGGTGGCCGCCGCGCTCGGCATGGCCGGGGTGGGGGTGGGCGTCGCCCTGTCCGACCACGACCGGCGGGACCGCCTGGAGCGCCAGGCCCGCGTCTGGAGACTTTCGGCCCGCCGCAGCGCGGCCTGGGCGGTGACCAAGGTGCGCGGCGCCCGGGCCAACGAGGAGCGACGGGCCGAGCTGGAGGAGCAGTTCGCCATCCGGACCGCCGAGGACGTGGCCAAGGTCCTCGGCGGCATGAAGGGCGCCATCATGAAGGCCGGCCAGATGATCTCCTTCATCGCCGACGGCCTCCCGCCCGAGGCGCAGGCCGCCCTGGCCACGCTGCAGGCCGACGTCCCCCCGATGGCCCCGAGCCTGGCCGAGGGCGTCATCCGGGCCGAGCTGGGGGCCGATCCCGACAAGCTGTTCCTCGACTGGAACCCGATCCCGGTGGCGGCGGCGTCGATCGGCCAGGTGCACAAGGCGGTGATGCCCGACGGGCGGCTGGTGGCGGTCAAGGTCCAGTATCCCGGCGTCGACCGGGCCATCCGCTCGGACCTCGACAACGCCGAGTTCCTCTACGGGCTGTTCGCCTCGTTCGCCCTGAAGAACATGGACGTCAAGCCCATGGTCGACGAACTGCGGGCCCGTATGGGCGACGAGCTCGACTACCGGCTGGAGGCGGTGTGCCAGAAGGAGTTCGCCGACCGGTACCGGGACCACCCGTTCATCCACGTGCCCGACGTCATCCCCGAGCGCAGCAGCCGGCGGGTGATCACCAGCGACTGGGTCGAGGGCCTGTCGTGGAAGGACTTCCTCGACACCGCCACCCCTGAGCAGAAGCACACCGCGGCCGAAGTGCTGTTCCGCTTCGCCGAAGGGTCCATCTGGCACCACCGGGTCTTCAACGGTGACCCGCACCCCGGCAACTACCGGTTCCACCCCGAGACCGGCAAGGTCACGTTCCTCGACTTCGGCCTGGTGAAGCGGTGGGGGCCCGGCGAGCTGGAGGGGCTGAGCCCCATCCTCGACAACATCCTGGCCAAGGATCCCGAGGGCACGCTGCGGGCGGTCGTGTCGTCCGGCTTCCTGCCTCCGGACCACGGGCTGTCGGCCGAACGGCTGTACGAGTACTGCACGCTGCCGTACATCCCGTTCCAGGTCGACGAGTTCACCTACTCGAGCGAGTTCGTCGGGCACACGCTGCAGCGGATGCTCGACCTCCAGGGCGAGTACAGCGACGTCATCCGCCTCCTCAACATGCCGCCGTCGTACGTCATTCTCGACCGGGTGGTGTGGGGCATGAGCGCGCTGTTCGGGCGCATGGGCGTCACCCACCGCTGGGGCGGTCTGCTCAGCGAGTACCTGCACGGGGCGCCGCCCTCCAGCGAGCTGGGGCGGGCCGAGGCCGAATGGCGACGTCGACACACCGCGACCGCGCCGTCCTGACCGGCCGGCGGGCCGCCAACGCGATGGCCGGCTACGTCCGCAAGCACGCGTTCGTGCCCCGCTACCGCACCGAGCACCGCCTGCCGCTGGTGACCGACGACGGGGTGCGCCTCGTCGCCGCCCGCCTGCCGGGCCCGCCGGACGCCATGGCGACCGTCGTCCTGGTCCACGGCTTCAGCCAGTCGTCGAGGATGCCGCGCATCTATGCTTTCGCCCACGTGCTGGCCGAGCGGGCCCACGTGATCGTGCCGGACCTGCGGGGGCACGGCGCGTCGAGCGGGTTCAGCAGCATGGGCACCTACGAGCCGCTCGACGTCAAAGCCGCGGTCGACGCGGCCGAGCCGGGCCTGCCGGTGGTCACCATCGGGATCAGCCTGGGGGGTGCCGCCGTCCTGCTGCACGCCGGCACGTACGGCGGTGTCGCCGGGGTCGTGGCCATCAGCGCGCCCGCCTGGTGGGGAGCCTGGGACACGCCGGCGACCAAGCGGATCGAGCGCTATGCCATGTCGCCCGCGGGCCGGCGGTTCCTGGCCCTCTTCCTGCGGACCCGGATCGCCCAGGTGTGCGAAGGCGTCCCCCACGCCGAGCAGCAGGTGGCCAACATCGCCCCCGCCTTCACCCTCGTCGTCGCCGACCCGGCCGACCACTACTTCTCCGAGGACCATCCCCGGACCATCTACCGCTGGGCGCAGGAACCGAAGGAGCTGTGGATGCTGCCCGGCACGGGCCACGGCACGGATCTGCTCACCCCGGCGTTCACCGGCCGCCTCCTCGACGAGCTCGCTCGCCGGCTCCGCCGCCCGGGGACCGGCCCCTCGCCCAAGCGGTAGCGTCCGGTCCAGGTGGCGCCGGCACTGGAGAAGCTCGGGACCCGCTACGACTCGCGGACGGCGACGATCGACGGCGAACGGGCGCGGGCCTACGCGGCTGCGACGAACGACGCCAACCCGGCCTACGCGTCGGGCGATCTCGCGCCGCCCGTGTTCGCGGTGGTCCCCACGTGGGACGCCATGATGGTCGCCCTCCACGACGTCATCCCCGCGGCCGACCAGGTGGCCATGCTCCACGCCGAGCAGGACATGCACTTCTTCCGGCCGCTGGTACCGGGAAGGACGCTGATCACCTCCGCCGAGGCGTACAGCCTGCGCACCAGCCGCATGGGGACCCGCTTCACCATGCGGGTGACGAGCACCGACGCCGACGACGGGGGCCTGGTCGTCGAGCAGTTCGCCACCATGCTGATTCGGGGGGCGGCCGTCACCGACGACGGGGGCCCGGTCCCGCCGGACCACGCCTTTCCTCCCGACGCCAAGGCCGCGAAACTGGTGGAGGTGGCGACGACCGTCGACGTCGACCAGGCCCGCCGGTACGCCGAGGCCTCGGGCGACCGCAACCCGATCCACGTGGACGACGCCGCCGCCCGCGCCGTCGGGCTCCCCGGGGTGATCCTCCACGGGATGTGCACGATGGCGCTGTGCGGCAGGGCGGTCGTCGACGCGGTCGCCGGCGGTGACCCCCGGCGGCTCCGCCGCCTGGCCGTGCGGTTCTACCGGCCGGTGTTCCCGGGCAACGAGCTGGTGACGAGCATCTTCGACGCCGGAGCCGACGGCGATCGAGGCGCGTACGCCTTCGAGGCGTCGAGCGCGGGCAAGGTCGTCGTGCGCGACGGGCGGGCCGAGCTGGGCCCGGTCGGAGGCTGATGGCGGTCCTGCGGCTCTTCGCCGCCGCCCGTGAAGCTGCCGGGCTGACCACGGCGGAGATCGCCGCCCCCACGGTGGGCGACGTCCTCGACGAGGCGTGCCGACGGTTCGGCGACCGGTTCGTCGCCGTCCTCGGCACGTCGCGCCTGTGGGTCAACGGCCAGCCCGCCGACCGCTCCACGGTCGTCGGTGCCACCGACGTGCTGGCGGTCCTGCCTCCGGTCTCCGGTGGGGCCAGCCCTGTTGCGACCCAGGGCGGGGCACCGACCCAGGTCTGGACCGGCCCGCCCACCCAACTCCATCCGGCGGCGGCGCCCGCGCCGGCCGCGGAGCCCCGGCCGGTCCTTCACCCGAGCCTGATCGTGCGGGGCAACCTCGCCCTCGTGCCGGACCTCGACCCCGACACGGAGCCCGCCACCGGGCCGGAGGCTGCGGCCGGAGCGGCGGGAGCGACGGCGGAGCGCCCACCGCTCGCCGTCGTCCACAAGAGCGTGCGCCCGCACGGGCGGCTGGGCCTGGCGTGGGCGGTGGTGACCGTCGGCGCGGCCGTCGCCGGGCCCTCGTGGCTGGCGGCGTGGCTGGCCGTGGCCGCCTTCGTGGCCGGCGTTCAGGCGTCGGTCGCCTGGCGCAAGCGGGGGGAGCGGCCCCTCACCCTGGTGGCGGCCGTCGTGGCGGGCGCGCTGCCCGTCGCCGCGTCGTTCACCACGGGGGCGATGACCGGGGTCGTGGTCGCCGGGCTGCTGGTGGCGTTCGTCGCTCGGCTGCGGGCGCCCTCGCTGGCCCCGTCGCGCGACGTCGCCCTGACCCTCACGATCGGTGTGCCCATCGGGCTGGCCGCGGCGGCGCCGGTGCTGGTGCGCCAGACCGGGATCGCCGCCACCCTGCTCCTGCTGGCCTTCGCCTCCTTCTACGACGCCGGCGCCTACCTGGTCGGCACCGGGGCGGCGTCGGCGTGGGAGGGCCCGGCGGCCGGAGTGGTCGCTTTGATCCCGGTGACGATCTTCGCCTCCGTCGTGCTCATCCCGCCGTTCTCCGGGGCCGAGCCGCTGCTGCTGGGGCTCGTCGCCGCCGTCCTCGCCCCCGCCGGGCCGGTCGCGGCGTCGGCGCTGCTGGGCGACCGCTCGGCGCACGCGCCCGCGCTGCGCCGGCTGGACTCGCTGCTGCTGATGGGCCCGCTGTGGGCCCTGTGCGCGGCGGTGATGGTCCGTTAGGACCGCCCGCCCGCTGACTCAGCCCTTCTTGGTCTCCCAGAAGATCCGGTCGATCTCGGCGACGTGGTCGAGCAGCTTCTGGCCGCTGGCCGGGTCGACCGAGCTCTTGGTGGCGCCGGCCGCCTTGGTGGCGTCCCAGAAGAGCTGGTGCAGCTCGGGGTACTTCTCCAGGTGGGGCGGCTTGAAGTAGTCGGTCCACAGCACCCACAGGTGGTGCTTGACCAGGTCGGCCCGCTCCTCTTTGATCATGACGGCCCGCTGGCGGAACACCTCGTCCGACGACGCCTGGTACTTCTCCTGGCAGGCCTTCACCGACTCGGCTTCGATCCGCGCCTGGGCCGGGTCGTAGACCCCGCAGGGCAGGTCGCAGTGGGCCGACGCCACCGGGGGCGGGCTCACGCGGTCGGCTAGGGACAGCAAGCGGGAGAACAGGGGCATGCGTAGGCTCCTTCGTCTGGTGAGACGGTCGTTCCGACACTACCTACTCGTGGCCGGGGTCGTGACGGCGGTCCTCTGGCGCCACCGGCCGATCGGGCGGGTCGAGGTGAGGGGCGACAGCATGCGGCCGGCGCTGGAGCCGGGTGACCGCTTGCTGGTGCTGCGGGACCGGCCGGTGCGGGTCGGCGAGATCGTCGCCGTCGGAGACCCCCGGGCCCCGGCTCGGACGATGCTCAAACGGGTGGCGGCCCGGGGCCCCGCCGGGCTGACCGTGCTGGGCGACAATGCCGCGGCCAGCACCGACAGCCGCGCCTTCGGGCCGGTGTCGCCCGGCACGGTGCGGGGGCGGGCGGTGTACCGGTACTTTCCGGACAGCCGGCGGGGGCTCTTGTAGCCTCGGAGCCATGTGGCGCGACGAGGTCGACCGGCTCCTGGCGGACGACTACCTCGGCGACCTCCCGGGCCGGCCCATCGAGCACATCCGGGCCATGCGGGACGAGACCAAGACCGTCGAGGACACGGTGTCGTACCGGCGGCGGATGATCCAGGGCCGGCTCGACATCGTCGCCGCCGACCTGCGGCGCCGGGCCGAGGGCGGCTCCCCGATCGACGTCGGCACGCTGATCGAGCAGCTTCCCGACATCTTGAGCGACCGGGTGCAGGGCGGTGGCATCGGCCGCCTGCCCACCGGGCTGATCCCCCCGGACGACGACGTCACGGCCGACCTGGACGACGTCGCCGGCCCTGACGTCCTCGGGCACCTGTCCGACCTCTCCGACGAGGCCGTGGCCGACCTGGCCCGGACCATCGGGGAGCTCGAGCGCCAGGTGTCGGACGCCCGCAAGGCGCTCTTCGGCCGCATCGACGCCCTCAACGGCGAGCTGGCCCGCCGGTACGGGACCGGCGAGGCCGACCCGACCGGCTTGCTGACCGGTTGAGGCAGTTCGCAACTCCACCGGCACCCTGATGACGGAATTGGCGCCGGCTGGGTAGGGTTTCGTCCGTCGTGCGTCGCCTGGCCGTCCTCTCCTTCCACACCTCGCCGCTGACCCAGCCGGGCACCGGTGACGGCGGCGGGATGAACGTCTACGTGCGCGAGCTGTCCTCGGCGCTGGCCGGCGCCGGCGTGGAGTGCGAGGTGTTCACCCGTTCCTGGGCCCACGGGCTGCCCGCCGTCCAGGAGGTGGAGCCGGGGTTTCGGGTCCACCACGTGCCGGCCGGCCCGCTGGCGTCGGTGGCCAAGGAGGAGCTGGGCGAACACCTCGACGAGTTCACCGCCGGCGTGCTCCAGCGCATCGGCGAGTCCGGGCCGCCCGACGTCATCCACGCCAACTACTGGCTGTCGGGCGTGTCCGGGCACGTGCTGAAGCATCGCCTCGAGCTGCCCCTGGTGTCGACCTTCCACACCCTGGCCCGGGTGAAGGCCGAGGAAGCGGCCGAGGAGCACGACCGCCGGGCGCGGGCCGAGGCCGAGGTCATCGGCTGCTCCGACGCCATCCTGGCCAGCTCCGACGACGAGGCCGCCCAGCTCGAGCGGCTCTACGGGGCGGTGCCGGAGCGCATCGAGGTCGTGCCTCCCGGCGTCGACCACCACCTCTTCCTTCCCGGCGACCGGCGGGCGGCCCGGGCCGAGCTGGGCCTGGGCGACGAACCGGTGCTGCTCTTCGTCGGGCGCATCCAGCCCCTCAAGGGGGCCGACGTGGCCGTCCGGGCCCTCGCCGCCCTGCCCCAGCGCCACGCCACCCTGGTCCTCGTCGGTGGCCCGAGCGGTCCCGACGGCGAGGCCGAGCTGGGCCGCCTCCACGACCTGGTCGCCACGCTAAGCCTCGGCGATCGGGTGCGGTTCGTCGCCCCCCTGCCCCACGGCGAGCTCACCGCCTACTACCGCGCCGCCGACGTCTGCCTGGTTCCCAGCCGCTCCGAATCCTTCGGGCTGGTCGCCCTGGAGGCGGCCTCGTGCGGCACGCCCGTCGTCGCCGCCGCCGTGGGGGGGCTCCGGGGCCTGGTGGCCGACGGGCGGACCGGTTTCCTGGTCGAGGGACGGGATCCCGAGGACTACGCGGCCTGCGTGGGCCGGTTGCTGGACGACCCGGCCCTGGCCGCTGCGCTCAGCATCGAGGCGACGGCGCGGGCCCGCCGGTACCGGTGGTCCATCACCGCGGCCCGACTGCGGCGCCTGTACGCCGACCTCACGGCCAGGCAACTGGTCGAGTGCCGCTGAGCGACCCCTGACCCACAGCGCGGCCCGCCCCGGCCCGCCGGGCGGCGCTACCCTGGATGGCGGAGGGGGAAGGGGCGGGCGAGGCGGACGCCGGCCTGTTCGGCGCGTTCGGATGTCTTTCATGTGCTCTCTTGCCTTCCAGCGCGGTCGAGGGTACGCTCTGGCCGGGCCCAAGGGGCGAACTGGTCACCCCTTCGGGGAAGTGGGGGCGGCCACGAGGTTCCTTGGGCCCACCTCGATCCGTTGTCGCCCAGCCTCCGGCGAACCTGTTGCACCCGTGGCGCGCCGTCGCTACCGTACGACGGCCCACTTGCAGCCGGGGCGGGGCTGCCGAACGCTTGGATGCCGGCCTGAGGTTCTCCGCTCGCGCTCTGATCGTGCTTCTGGTGATGGCCCTGGCCACGCCGGCTCTCGCCGACGCCACGAGCCAGTCCAAGAAGGCGGCGGCCGCGGCCCAGCTCGACACGCTGAAGGCGAGCGACGACCAGCTCGAGGAAGCGGTCAAGGCCCTCGACGCCGGCGTCCAGAGCCAGGCGGCCACCACCGACGCGGCCCAGCAGGCGCTACGCGCCGCGGAGACGACGCTCGGCACGGCCCAGGCCCGGCTGGCGGACACCGAGGCCCACATGACGGAGCTGCGCAACCGCACGGCCGAGGCCGCGGTGCGGGCCTACGTCCATCCCGGCGGCGACACCCTGCTGCAGATCGTGGGCTCGGCGGACATCGGCGAGGCCAGCCGCCGCCAGGCCCTGCTGGCCAGCCTGGTGTCGAGCGACCGGGACGTCGTCGACCAGCTGCGGGCCACGCGCCAGGACGAGCAGTTCCAGCGGGAGAACCTGTCGAAGGCCCGCGACCTGGCGTCGGAGCGCAAGAAGGCGGCTGCGGACAAGCTCGCCACCCTCCAGAAGGCCCGCAACGACCAGGCCCGGCTGAAGACGGCGCTGGACGCCCGCATCGACGAGGTGACGTCGGAGGTGGCCGCGCTGTCGCGCGAGGAGGCCACCCTGGCTGCGGAGATCCGGGCCCGCCAGGGCACCGACGCGGCCTCGGCCCCTTCCGGCGGCAAGTCGTCGACGTCGGGCGTCGCCTGGCCTGCCGCAGGGACGGTCACCTCGGGTTTCGGCTACCGCTGGGGTGCACTGCACGCCGGCCTCGACATCGCCAACAGCGTGGGCACGCCCATCAAGGCGGCCAAGGCGGGCACGGTGATCGTCGCCGGGTGGAACGACGGGGGCTACGGCAACTGGGTCATCATCGACCACGGCGGCGGGTTCTCCACCCTGTACGGCCACATGAGCAAGGTCCGGACGAGCGCCGGCCGATCGGTGAAGCAGGGCGAGCTCATCGGCGACATGGGGTCGACGGGCAACTCCACCGGTCCCCACGTCCATTTCGAGACCCGGGTCGGCGGCACGCCCCAGGACCCGACCCGCTACCTCCCGTAGCCGAGCCGTTAGCGTGGCCGCCGTGACCACGCTCCGGCTGGCCGTCGTGGGCGGCGGGAAGATGGGCGCTGCCCTCGTGGCCGGGCTCGTGGCCTCGGGTTGGGCGCAGCCCGAGGACCTGCTCGTCGTCGAGCCGGTGGCCGCCCGGCGCGAAGAGCTCGCCGCGGCCCACCCCGGGCTCGGCGTCGCCGCCGACCTGGCCGGGGCGTCGGTGGCCGGTGCCGTCGTCGCGGTCAAGCCGGGCGACGTGGAGGCCGCCTGCGGGGCCCTCGGCGGCACCGGGACCGCCCGGGTCCTGTCCATTGCCGCCGGGGTGACGCTGGCCAGGCTGGAGGCCTGGCTGCCGGAGGGCGTCGCGGTGATCCGGGCCATGCCGAACACGCCGGCCCTGGTCGGTGCCGGCGCGGCCGCCATCGCCGGGGGGCGGTCGGCCACCGACGCCGACCTGGCCTGGGCCGAGGAGATCCTGGCCGCGGTCGGCACCGTGGAGCGGGTGGGCGAGGCCCTGCTGGACGCGGTGACCGGCCTGTCCGGCTCCGGCCCGGCCTACGTGTTCCTGGTCGCCGAGGCGCTCATCGAGGCGGGGGTCTCCGTCGGCCTCCCCCGCGCGGCGAGCGAGGCGCTCACCGTGCAGACCCTGCTGGGCTCGGCCCGTCTCCTCGCCGAGTCGGGCGAGCGGGCCGAGGCGCTGCGGGCCGCGGTGACGTCGCCCGGCGGGACCACCGCCGCCGGCCTCGCCGCCCTAGAGAAGCGCGCCGTGCGCGCCGCCTTCTTGGAAGCGGTCGAGGCCGCCACCCGGCGCTCGCGGGAGCTCGGCGCGTCCTGACCCGAGGTGGCGGCGAGGGCGCCGCTTTCGCCACCCCTCCGCCGCGCATACATTTGGCTCAGGCGAAGAGGGGTGATCGAACTGCCGCAAAAACCTGAACGGGGCCGCTTCCTCACAGTCGCGGAGGTCGCCGGCCAGCTCCGCGTGTCCAACATGACCGTCTACCGGCTGATCAAGGCCGGCAGGCTGGCCTCCGTACGGGTGGGCAAGTCCTACCGGGTACGGGAGGACGACGTCGACCGCTACCTGGCCAGCACGTACACGCAGGCGGGGTGAGCTTCGACACCGTCTGGTTCCTGTCCGACTACGGGCTGGACGACGAGTTCGTCGGGGTGGTGAAGGCGGTGATCCGCGCCATCGCCCCCGACGTCACCGTGGGCGACGTGACCCACCAGATCGCACCCCACGACACCCGGGCCGGCGCCCTGGCCCTGGCCCGCAGCATGCAGTACCTGACGCTCGTCCCGTCGGTGGTCCTGGCCGTCGTCGACCCGGGCGTCGGGTCCGACCGGCGGGCCGTGGCGGTGGAAGCCGGTCCGGCGGGCGACACCGACGGCGAGGGGGTGGCGGCGGTGCTCGTCGGCCCGGACAACGGCCTGTTGGCCTCGGCGGTGGCCATGGTCGGTGGCGCCCGGCGGGCGGTGTCGCTCACCAACGACGACTACCACCTGCCCGCGCCGGGACCCACCTTCGCCGGCCGGGACGTGTTCGCCCCTGCCGCGGCCCACCTGTGCGCCGGGGTGGATCTGGCCGAGCTCGGTGAGCTGGTCGACCCCATCACGCTGCTCCCGGGCATCCTGCCGCTGTCGCGCCAGGAGGACGGCGAGGTGCTGGGCGAGGTCCTGTGGGTCGACCGGTTCGGCAACATCCAGCTCAACGTCGACCCCGACGACCTGCTCCTGATGGAGGACCCCCTCGCCCTGGTGTTCGGCGAGAAGACGCGCACGGCGGTGCGGGCCCGGACCTACGCCGACCTCCGCACCGGCCAGATCGGCCTGGTCACCGACTCCTACGGGCTGGTGTCCATCGCCCTGGACCGGCGATCGGCCGCCGAGGAGCTGCACATCCACGCCGGCGACGCAATCACCATCCGCCCCGCGGAATGAGGGTGCCGGTCCGCTAGGTTCGCCCCATGCGCCCGAGCATCGCCATTCTCCTCGCGCTGCTGCTCATCGCCATCCTCGGCGCGGCGATCGTGCAGTTCCTCGTGCTCGGAAAGTAGTCCGCGGCGCCGCGGCGGCGGGTCAGAAAAGGGACGCGCAGAGCCGGGTGATCTCCCGCTCCAGGGAAGCCAGACCGTCGACCTTGCCGATGCACAGCGAGATGCCGGCGTCGCTCGCGGCCCGCTCGAGGGCGTCGTCGATGTAGGCGGTGTAGAGGATCATCACCTGGTTCGGGCGGCGCTCCCGGATGCCCCGGGCCGTGGCCAGGCCGTCCATTCCCGGCATCTTGTAGTCGATGACGACGACGTCGGGGTCGGCTCCATCGACGCCGTCGACGGCCGCGGGCCCGCTCGACGCGTCGCCCACGACCTCGAAGCCGTCGAGGGACAGCATCGAGGTCAGCATGCGGCGGACGTGGTCGGTGTCGTCGACCACCATCACCCGGATCGTCTGGGACACGACTGCCGAGCCTACCGCTTCGAGTGCGCTCATCGCCCTGCCCGCTCCCATCCGCGGGTCACCTCCAGGGCCAGCGCGAGCCAGGGGGACGGGGCGGGCTCGGGTTCCGCCGGCGCCGTCACCGCGGGCGTGGCGGCAGGCGGGGGGACCGTCACCCGGGTCGGAGGGGCCACGGTGGTCGTGCTCGTCGCCGGCCCGACGGTGGTACGGGTCGTCGGGGGCGACGCCACTGGCGGAGCAGCGGGCGAGGCAACGGAGGCGGCGGCCGTCGGGGCGGCACCGGAGCGGCCGAGGAAGTCCTCGACCACGAACACGGTGCTGCCGGACGTGGCCACGCCGATGCCGACGGCGGTGACCTCGGTGTCGGTGAGGTTGACGTAGTGCGGATGGCTGGCGACCAGGGCGGACTGCACGCTCTCGATGCTCGGCCCCATGCCCACGTTCTCCGCCAGCTTCATCCAGCCGGTGACCTCGGTGGTCAGCGACGGATTGTGGGAGATCGTGCCCGCCGCGGCCATCGAGGCCGCCCACGTCCGGGCCACGCCGGACAGCGCGTCGTCCAGGGCGAGCGGGGCGGCACCGACCGACGCCCGCAGCGTGTTGGCCATGCTCAGCAGCCGGGCCTCGTCGGGGCTGGCCGCGGCCCCGGCCGGGCCGGACAGCGACACGAGAAGTCCTGCGGCCAGGGCCGCCGTCGCCAGTACCGCCGTCATCCGTGCCCGCCAGAGGCGCGGGTACCGCATTGCGGATCCTTCCGGTCGTTCCGATGTTGTGCTCGGACGATCGGCGGCCGCGAGAGAAAGCTTGAGGATGGATGCCACGCACGGTGGGCATCCCGCTGCGCTAGGTGACGGTGAGCGCCTGGCGGATCCCGTTGCCGGTCTGGCCCGGCTTGCAGGCGACGTCGTAGGTGCCGGCGGCAAGGGTCACCGAGAACGTGGCCTTGGTGCCCGGGCCGATGTTCTCCTTCTCGGCGACCACCTTGTCGCCCGGTGCGTACACGTAGACCTCGGTGGCCTGGCTGCCGGTGTTGGACACCTGGAAGCTGTGCTTGCCCGCGCTGAGCTGGGTCTGGGCCACGGTGCAGGTGGTGTTGGCCGCGGTCACGGCGATGGCGTCGGCGGGGGTGCTGTCCGACGAGCAGGCGACCAGGGCCAGGCCCAGGCCGAGGGCGACCACGGACGGGGCGAGCGCACGGGGACGCCTCATTGGGTGGCGACCCCGGTCGTCGAGGGTCGATTCCCGTCGACCGGTGGCGCGCCGACCCCGGTCGGGACGGGCGCCGCCGCCGGTGCGCGGGCGGCGGTCGAGGGCGAGCCCGACGAGGGCGGGCGCAGGAACAGCGTCATGGTGGGGATCAGGTAGGCCAACCAGGCCGCGAGCTCCAGGCGGGTGGGGGCGGCGCTGATGCTGAAGAGGCCCTTGAACAGCGACCCCCACCAGCTCGACGGAGGCAGGACGCCGGTGGCGTCGAGGGCGACCCGGTCGAGCCCCGCGAACGTGAACAGTCCCGACTCCTGCAGGTCGTGGAACCCGTAGGCCAGCACGCCGGCGGCCACGACCACCAGGGCGGCCCCCGTCCATCGGAAGAAGGTGGCCAGGTTGAGCTTCACCGAGCGCCGGTACAACAGGTATCCCAGCACGACCGCGGTGAGCAGCCCGCCGAACGCGCCCACCACGGGCGACGCGGTGTTGCCCGTGGCCTGCACCGCGGTCCAGATGAACAGGGCGGTCTCCAGGCCCTCGCGGCCGACGGCGATGAAGGCGGTCAGGACGAGGGCGCCGGTGCCCATGGCCAGCGCCGCGTCGAGCTTGCCCTGCAGCTCGCCCTTGAGCGAACGCGACGTCCGGCGCATCCAGAAGACCATCCAGGTCACGAAGCAGACGGCCAGGATCGACATGAGCCCGCCGAAGCGTTCCTGGGCCCGGAACGACATGGAGCGGGAGGTGAACGTGAGCAGTGCCCCGGCGGCCAGGCTGGTGGCGACGGCCGCGCCCACGCCGATCCAGATGGGCCGCAGGCGGTCGCGGCGCCCGCTGCGCACCAGGTAGGCGACCAGGATGCTCACCACCAGCGTGGCTTCCAGGCCCTCTCTGAGGCCGATGAGGTAGTTGGCGAGCAAAGGGTTCCCTTAGACGAGGTCTGAGGACGTCCTAAGTCTGGTCCTCCACCGGCGGTTGCGCAACTCGGGCCGGCCGGACGTTGGTGCTGAGGAATCCGGCGAAGAGCAGGGTGATGCCCACGGTCAGCGTGACGGCAAACCCCTCCATCTGGCCCAGCACGGAGTTCAGCAGGCCACTCGCGCCGAGCACCAACGTCCCGAGTGCGATCACCGCGTTGGCGGCCGCCAGCCGACCGGAGCCGGGCCGGGCGCCGGCCCGGCGCCGCAGCCGCCACGCGCTCCAGACCGCCCCGCCGAGCACCACCATCGCCCCTGCACCCGACGCCACCGCGGCCAGCACCCGGGGCAGCGGACCGAACACCTCCGAGCCCTGGGGCAGGCGGTGGGCCGGGACCGCGGCCCGCAGCGGCGCGACGGCGATGACACCGGCGGCGAAGGCGCCGGCGAGGGCGATGCCTGCGGCCCACCCGTCCCCCCGCCGGCGACCGCCCAGGAGGTAGATCGTGCCGAGGGCCAGGAAGGGCACGTTGAGAATGGCGCCGAAGAGGTAGAAGACCCGAAATGTCGCACCGTTCCAGCCGTCGGAGGCGCCCAGCCACAGGGCGCCCGCCCCCAGGGTGAACATGGCCAGGGCGACGGTCCAGGCCAGTTCGTGCCGCTTGCGGCGGTCCAACCACCGCTCCAGGGTGCACAGCGCGAAGGCGAGCGCCACCAGGCCGGCCGCCGCGGCCAGGGCGGACTCCATGGACATCGCCTCCGATGGTACGGCCGCCCGGGAGGGAGCCCTTGTGAATCAACGCACGAAGTCACGTAGACTTTGGGCAATGCAGGACCCCGGCCCGACCTCGCACGGTACAGGCGCCAGCAACACCAACGGCGCCGTCGGTGGGAACGGGAACGGGTTGGGGGCTTCCGCGCCCGGTGCCACATTTCCGGCCGGCACCTTGCCGGCCGGAACCCTGGCGGCCGGAACCTTGCCGGCCGGAACCTTGGCGGGGGGCGGACTGCCGCCCGCAGCCATCCCGCCGCTCGCCGCGTCGGGTCCTCCGGGCCGCAACCCCCGTCGCATCCCCGAAGCCACCGTGGCCCGGCTGCCCGTCTACCTCCGGAGCCTGCTGGAGGTGGCGGACGCCCACACCGTCACCATCTCGTCGGAGCGCCTCGCCGAGATGGCCGGCGTGAACGCGGCCAAGGTCCGCAAGGACCTGTCGTACCTCGGCTCCTACGGCACGCGAGGGGTGGGCTACGACGTCCAGTTCCTGCTGCTGCACATCAACCGGGTGCTCGGGCTGACGCAGGACTGGCCGGTGGTCATCGTCGGCATCGGCAACCTGGGCCACGCCCTGGCCAACTACAAGGGCTTCTCGGCCCGGGGCTTCCGCATCGCCGCCCTGGTCGACGCCGACCGGGCCAAGGTCGGCGAGGTCGTCGCCGACCTCCCCGTCCGCCATCTGAGCGAGCTGCCCGCCATCGCCGACGAGGAGGCCATCGCCATCGGCATCGTGGCCACGCCGGCCCCGGTGGCCCAGGAGGTGGCCGACCTGCTGGTGGCCGCGGGCGTCACGTCGATCCTCAACTTCGCCCCCGCGGTGATCTCGGTGCCCCGGGGCGTGTCGCTGCGCAAGGTCGACCTGTCGATCGAGCTGCAGATCCTGTCCTTCTACCAGCAGTTGCGGGTGGTCGCCCCCCGGGTGGCCGAGGTCTGATGCAGTACCCGGTCAACCTCGTGCTCGACGGGCGGCACTGCCTGGTGGTGGGTGGCGGCAAGGTGGCCCTGCGCAAGGTCGAGGGGCTTCTCGCGTGCGGGGCGCGGGTGCGGGTGGTCGCTCCGCGCATCACCGCCGACCTGGCCGCGCTGGCCCCCGCGGTGACCCTCGACCACCGCCCGTGGCGGCCCGAGGACATGTCCGGCGCCTGGTTGGTGATCGCCGCCACCGACGACCCCGCGGTGAACCGGGCGGTGTTCGAAACGGGCGAGCGGGCCGGCATCTGGGTCAACGGGGCCGACGACCCGGCCAACTGCGCCTTCACCCTGCCGTCGGTGGTCCACCGGGGCGACCTGCAGCTGACCGTCTCGACCGGCGGGCGCAGCCCGGCCATGGCCACCTGGCTGCGGCGACGGCTGGAGGACGAGATCGGCCCGGAGTACGCGGTCCTGTTGGACCTCCTGGCCGACGAGCGCGACGTGCTGAAGGCGGCCGGGCGGTCGACGGAAGGCCTCGACTGGAACTCCGCCCTGGACTCCGACATGCTCGGGCTCATTCGCACCGGTGACCTGGCCCACGCACGAGAGCGTCTGCAGACGTGTCTGTCGTCGTCGTCGGACTGAGCCAGCGGACCGCGCCGCTCGAGCTGCTCGAGCGGATGGCGGTCACCGAGGAGCGCCTGCCCAAGGCCCTCCATGATCTGGTGCGGCGCGACTTCGTGAGCGAGGCCGTCGTCCTGTCGACGTGCCACCGCATCGAGGTCTACGCGGTGGCGGAGGGCTTCCACGGGGCCATGGCCGACGTACGCCACTTCCTCTCCGAGCTGTCGAGCGTCTGGCCCGAGGAGTTCGCCGACCACCTGTACATCCACTACGACGACGCCGCCGCGGCCCACCTGTTCAGCGTGGCCGCCGGCCTTGACTCCGTGGTGCTCGGCGAGACCCAGATCCTCGGCCAGGTCCGCGACGCCTGGGAGCGGGCCCGCCTCGAAGGCGCGGCCGGTGCCCGCCTGTCGCAGCTCTTCCGGCACGCGCTCGAAGTCGGGAAGCGGGCCCGGTCCGAGACGGCCATCGCCCGGGGCATCACCTCGCTGTCGCAGGCCGCGGTGGCAATGGCGTCGGAGCGGCTCTCGGGACTGGCCGACCGGCGCGTCGTAGTGCTCGGCGCGGGGGAGATGGGAGCCGGGCTGGTCGCCGAGGTGGCCGAGGCCGACGTGCCGGGCAGCCGGGTCACCGTGGCCAACCGGACGTGGGCCCGGGCCGAGCACCTGGCCGAGCGGGCCGGCGGTCGCGCCGTCACGCTCGACGGGCTGCCCGCGGCGCTGGGCTCCGCCGACCTGCTGCTCACGAGCACGGGTGCGACGAACATCGTGGTCACCGCGGCCGACGTCGAGCGGGCGATGGCCGAGCGCCCGGACCGCCCGCTGCTGATCGTCGACCTGGGCATGCCCCGCGACGTCGACCATGCCGTCGTCGACCTGGCCGGGGTCAGCCTGCTGAGCCTGGCCGACGTGGAGGCGTTCGTGAACGCCCGGCTGGACGAGCGCCGCCAGGAGGTGGTGCCGGTGCGGGCCATCGTCGCCCAGGAGGTCGACCGGTGGGTGGAGGCGGTCACCGCCCGCCACGCCACCCCGACGGTTTCGGCCCTGCGCCAGCGGGCCGACGACATCCGTCTCGCCGAGCTGGCCCGGTACCGCAACCGCCTGGCCGACCTGGAGCCGCGAGAGCGCGAAGCGGTGGAGGGCCTGACCCGGAGCATCCTCGCCAAGCTGTTGCACGACCCGACCGTCCGGCTCAAGGACGCCGCCGGTTCGGCCAAGGGCGACCGCCTGGCCGGCGCCCTCCGCGAGCTGTTCGACCTCTGAGGCGAAGGGCGACAGGCACCCCGGTGCTGCGGGTACCGCCGCTCCGCCGCCGATGAGCCGCGCACTGCGGGCCGCGACGCGCGGCAGTCGCCTGGCCCGGACGCAGACGGACCTGGTGGCCGCGTTGCTCGGCGCCGACGTGGCCGTCGAGCCGCTCGTGGTCGAGACCGAGGGCGACAAGGTGACCGACCGGCCCATCTGGGAGATCGGAGGGCGGGGGGTGTTCGTCAAGGAGGTGCAGGCCGCGGTGCTGGAGGGCCGGGCCGACTTCGCCGTCCACTCCGCCAAGGACCTGCCCTCGGCGACGGTCGACGGCCTGGTGATCGCGGCCGTCCCGGCGCGCGGCGACGCCCGGGACGCGCTGGTGGGGGGCCGCTTCGACAGCCTGCCCCCGGGCGCCCGGGTGGGTACCGGATCGGTCCGCCGGCGGGCCCAGCTGGCCTGGTTGCGCCCGGACCTCACCTTCGCCGGGCTGCGGGGGAACATGGAGACCCGCCTGTCGAAGGCCAAGGACTTCGCCGCCATCGTGGTGGCCACCGCCGCCCTCGACCGCCTGGGCCGCATGGCCGACGTCACCGAGATCCTGTCGAGCGAGCTGCTCGTCCCCCAGGTGGGCCAGGGCGCGCTGGCCGTCGAGTGCCGGGCCGACGACGCCGGGACGCTCGCCGCCCTCGGCGCCATCGAGCACGTCCCGTCCCGGCGGGCGGTGGACGCCGAGCGGGCCTGGCTGGACGCGGTCGGCGGCGGCTGTGACCTGCCGGTGGGCGCCCACGCCCGGGTGGACGACGACGGCTGCATCCGTCTCACCGCGATGATCGCCACGCCGGACGGCCGGGTCATGCTGCGGGCCAGCGCCGACGGCGACGACCCCGTGGCCGTCGGGCGGAGGCTGGCCCGCCACCTCCTCGACGACGCCGGCGGCGCGTCCCTGCTCGCCGACCTGAGGTGATGGCGCTGCGCCGGCGGCGCCCGGAATCCGGGAAGGGCCGGCGGTGACGGTGTACCTGGTCGGCGCCGGGCCGGGGGATCCCGGCCTGCTCACCCGTCGGGGGGCCGAGCTACTCGGCCGGGCCGACGTGGTCGTCCACGACCGGCTGTCCGAGATCACCCTCCTCGACCTCGCTCCTCCCACCGCCGAGCGCATCGACGTGGGCAAGTCGCCCGGGGAGCCGGTCGCCCAGGAGAAGATCAACCGCCTCCTGGTGGAGCGGGGCCGGCGCGGCCAGGTGGTGGTCCGGCTCAAGGGCGGCGACCCCTTCGTGTTCGGCCGGGGTGGCGAGGAGGCCGAGGCGCTGGTCGAGGCGGGTGTGGCCTTCGAGGTGGTGCCCGGCGTCACGTCCGCGGTCGCGGTGCCGGCGTATGCCGGCATCCCGGTCACCCACCGAGGGCTGTCGACCTCGTTCACGGTCGTCACCGGCCACAGCCGCCACGCGGTGGACAACGACGTCGACTGGCACGCGCTGGCCAGGGCCGGCGACACCATCGTGGTCCTGATGGGGGTGGCCCACCGGGCCGAGATCGCCGCCCACCTGCAGGCCGGAGGGCTGGCCGCCGACACACCGGTGGCCGCAGTGCGGTGGGGGACCCGTCCCGACCAGCGCACGGTCCGCACCACCCTTGCCGGCATGGCCGCGATCGGGATTGCGCCCCCGGCCATCCTGGTCATCGGCCGGGTGGCCGGCCTCGACCTCCGCTGGTTCGAAGGGCGGCCCCTCTTCGGGCGGCGGGTGGTCGTGACCCGGGCTCGGGCCCAGGCCTCGTCGCTCGTCGAGAAGCTGGCCGCTCTGGGGGCCGAGACGGTGGAGCTGCCCACCATCGAGATCGTCGGCCCCGCCGACGGGGGGGTGGGACTACGAACCGCGGCCGCCCGCCTGTCGACCTACGACTGGGTGGTCTTCACCTCGGCCAACGCGGTCGAGCGGCTGTTCGGCTGCCTTCGCGACGCCCGGGCCTTCGGCGCCGCTGCCGTGGCCGCAGTGGGTCCGGGCACGGCCGAGGCCCTGGCCCGCCACGGCGTGGTGGCCGACCTCCAGCCGCCGTCGGCCGTGGCTGAGTCGCTGGTCGACACGTTTCCGGCCGGTCCCGGCCGGGTCCTGCTGCCCCAGGCCGCCGCGGCCCGGGCGGTCGTGGCCGACGGCCTGCGGGACAAGGGGTGGGACGTCGAGGTGGTGGAGTCCTACCGCACGGTGGCGGCCACCCCGGCGGCGGCCACGTTGGAGGCGGCGGCCTCGGCGGACGCCGTCGCCTTCACGTCGTCGTCGACCGTCACCTCTTGGTTGGCCGTCGCCGGTACCGCCGCCCTGCCGCCGGTGGTCGCCTGCATCGGGCCGGTGACCGCGGCGACCGCGGCCGAGCACGGCGTGCCGGTCACCGTGGTGGCCGAGGAGCACACCGTCGACGGGCTCGTCGCCGCCGTCGTCGCCGCCCTGAAGCGCTGAGGCGGCCGCTCGCCGCGGCCCGGCCGGAATCACCCCTGAAAGGGTTGAGCCGGCTCCTCCACCGCCCCGCCCGGAGCCAGCGCGACCTCGAGGGGGATGGAGCCCATGGGCTCGTCGTTGATGGTGACCGCCCACTCGTAGCGGCCCGCCTTGCTGAAGGCGATCGCCTCGAAGGGAAGGGCGATGGGGACGTACGACGGTGCGCCCGGCGTGGAGCCCGGCGCGTGGCCGACGTTGATCAACGCCCGCGCCTCGGCACCCATGGCCTCGCCGTCGCGCATCAGGACGACCCGCAGATGGTGGTCGGTCAGGGCCTCCGAGTAGTCGACCTCGATGACGAGGACGATGGTGAGGCCGGTGTGGGCGGCAGGGAAGGAGTGGGCGTAGATGCGGTCCCACTGGCCGCCGAAGACGTAGAGCTTGTTCTCGGCGACCCGGGCGGCGTCGGCGATCATCGCCGTCTGGAGCTTCATCGCCGCCAACCGTAGGCGACGGGCCGAATCGGCGGCTTGCGCGGACCTACGCTGGGCCCCATGAGCTTCCCCGCCCGGCGCATGCGACGGCTCCGGCGGACGCCGGCCCTGCGCCGCCTCGTCGCCGAGACCCGGCTGTCGGTCGACGACCTCGTCGCCCCGCTGTTCCTTCGGGAGGGGATCGACGCGCCCCAGCCGATCGGCTCCATGCCCGGGGTGGTCCAGCACACCCGCGAGTCGCTCCGCAAGGAGGTGCGGGGCCTGGCCGACCTCGGGGTGCCGGCCGTCCTGCTGTTCGGCGTCCCTGCGACGAAGGACGCCGAGGGCTCGGCGGCATGGGATCCGGCCGGGATCGCCCAGCTCGGCCTGGCCGACATCCGCGAGGAGGTGGGCGACGCTGTCGTGGTCATGGCCGACCTCTGCCTCGACGAGTACACGTCCTCCGGCCACTGCGGCGTGCTGGCCGCCGACGGCAGCGTCGACAACGACGCCACGCTGGATCGTTACGCCCGGGTGGCGCGGGCCCAGGCCGATGCCGGGGCGGACGTGGTCGCTCCGTCGGGGATGATGGACGGCCAGGTGGCGGCCATCCGGGCCGCCCTCGACGACGGTGGCCATGCCTCGACGGCCATCCTGGCCTACGCGGCCAAGTTCGCCTCGCCGCTGTACGGCCCGTTCCGGGACGCGGTCGACGTCCGCATCGCCGGGGGCGGCGACCGCAGCCAGTACCAGCAGGACTACCGCAACGCCCGGGAGGCGATGGCCGAGGTCGCCCTCGACGTCGCCGAGGGCGCCGACATGGTGATGGTCAAGCCCGCGGTCGCCTACCTCGACGTGATCGCCGCCGTCCGGGCCCGGTTCGACGTCCCCGTCGCCGCCTACCACGTGTCCGGCGAGTACTCCATGCTCAAGGCCGCGGCCGAGCGGGGCTGGATCGACGAGGCCGCCGTCGCCCTCGAGCAGCTCACCGCGGTCAAGCGGGCCGGCGCCGACGTGATCCTCACCTACCTGGCCCGGGAGCTGGCCGAGACCTTGTGACGACGGGCCGCAACCAGGAGCTGTTCGACCGCGCCCGCGCCGTGATCCCCGGCGGGGTGGACTCGCCGGTGCGGTCATTCCGCTCCGTCGGGGGGACGCCGTACTTCGTGGCCCGGGCCGAGGGCGCCCACGTGTGGGACGTCGAGGGTCGGCGCTACACGGACTACGTGCAGTCCTGGGGAGCGTCGATCCTGGGCCACGCCCACCCCAAGGTGGTCGAGGCCGTCCGGCGGGCCGCGGCCGACGGGACGTCGTACGGGGCGCCCACCGAGCGGGAGGTCCTCCTCGCCGAGGCCATCCGGGACCGGATGCCGTCGTGCGAGAAGGTCCGGCTGGTCTCGAGCGGGACGGAGGCGGCCATGACCGCGGTGCGGGTCGCCCGGGGCTACACCGGCCGGGACAGGATCGTCGTGTTCGACGGCTGCTACCACGGCCATTCGGACACGCTGCTGGCCGCCGGAGGAAGCGGGCTGGCCACCCACGGCGTGCCGGGCTCGGCCGGCGTCCCTGCATCCGCGGTGGCCGACACCGTCGTCGTCCCCTACAACGTGGTGCCCGACATCGGCGACGACGTGGCCGCCGTGCTCGTCGAGCCGGTCGCCGCCAACATGGGGCTGGTCGCGCCCGCGGAGGGCTTCCTGGAGGGGCTACGGGCGGCCTGTGACCGCGCCGGCGCCCTCCTCGTGCTCGACGAGGTCATCACCGGGTTCCGAGTCGGCCGGGGCGGCGCCCAGGAGCGGTACGGGGTGACCCCGGACCTCACGTGCCTGGGCAAGGTCATCGGCGGCGGCCTGCCCCTAGCCGCCTTCGGCGGCCGGGCGGAGGTGATGGCCTGCCTCGCCCCCGAGGGCCCGGTCTACCAAGCCGGGACCCTGTCGGGGAACCCGCTCGCCACCGCCGCCGGGCTCGCCGTCCTCGAACTCCTGGACGACGCCGCCTACACCCAACTCGCCGGACGGGCCGCGGAGCTGGCCACGGGCCTCAGCCAGGTGATCGCCGAGGCGGGGCTGGCGGTGTCGGTGCCCGTCGTCGGCCCGCTGGTCGGCCTGTTCTTCGCCGATGCCGCCCCCACCGACTTCGCGTCGTCCAAGGCGGCGGACGCGGCCACCTACGCCCGGTTCTTCCACGCCCTGCTCGACCGGGGGGTGGCGTTCCCCCCCAGCCCGTTCGAGGCTCTCTTTCCCAGCCTGGCCCACGACAAGCACGAGCTGGAGCGCACCATCGACCTCGCCGCCGCCGCAGCCGCCGCAGCTGCGGCCTGACCGTTTCGCGGCCTGGCCGTTTGGCGGCCTGGCCGGGTCGGGGATCGTCGGAAGGCGGCCTCAGCCCCAGCCCAGCTCGTCGAGGCGGGCGTCGTCGATGCCGAAGTGGTGGGCGACCTCGTGGACGACGGTGGCCCGGACCTGCCGGGTGACGTCGTCCTCGGTCCGGCAGATCGAGCAGATGTTCAGCCGGTAGAGCGTGATGCGGTCGGGCATGACCATCCCGGCGTAGCCGGAGTCGCGCGCGGTCAGGGGCACGCCCTCGTAGAGGCCCAGCAGCCCCGGCACCGCCGGACGGTCCTCCACCCGGATCCAGACGTTGTCCATCTGCCGGCCCAGCGCCTCGGGGATGCCGTCCAGTGCGTCGGCGACGAGCTGCTCGAACCGTTCCGTGCCGACGTCGATCATGGCGGCTCTCCGCCGACGTCGATCACGGCAGTCCGCCGAGGTTGACCAACCTCAGCCCTCGGGAACGACCCGGGCCAGGGCGGCGACGGCACGGTACGCGGCCTCGGCCGGGCCGAGCTCTTCCGGGCGGAGCAGGTTGGCCATGATTCGCAGCACCCACTCCATCAGGCTGCGCGAGTGCATGCCCGTGCCGACCAGGGCCCGCATGAGCCGGGGCCGGCCGATGATCTTGACGAAGGCCCGGGCGACCTTGAAGTACAGCCCGTAGGTCGCCTGGATCTCCTTCTCGTACTGGCGCAGGGCGAGGGCGTCGCCCGACACCAGGGCGGTGTCGAGGGCGTGGGCGGCCATGCGACCGGTCTCGTAGGCGTAGGCGATGCCCTCGCCGTTGAACGGGTTGATGGCGCCGATGGCGTCGCCCGTGCCGATCCAGGTGGGGCCGGTCCAGGGACCGACCGCAAGGCCCATCGGAAGGCGGCCGCCGGTGGGCGGACCGCACGAGGTCTCCGGCGAGATGCCCCAGGACGCGCACTGCGGGGAGGCGACGAAGGCTTCCATCAGCTTGGTGGTGTTCACCTCCTTCCACTGGCTGAAGGTGGAGAGCAGGCCGATGCCGACGTTCACCCGTCCGTCGCCGACCGGGAAGATCCAGCCGTAGCCGGGCAGGACGTTGCCCTCCCGGTCGCGCAGGTCCAGGTGGGACTCGATCCACGGCTCATCGTGGCGGGGCGACGTGAAGTACCCGCGAATGGCCATGCCCTGCGGCCAGTCCCGGTTGCGGGTCGTGCCCAGGGCCCGGCCGAACCGGGAGTTGGCCCCGTCGGCCACGACGACGTACCGGGCCCGGGCCTCCCTGGTCCGCCCGGCGGCCTTGTCCTTGACGAACGCGCCCCGGACAACCCCCTCGTCGAGCACGGGGGCGACGGCCTCGGTCCCCTGCCACAGCACGGCCCCCGCCTTTTCGGCCCGCTGGGCGACGGCGTGATCCAGGTCGTGACGGGTGACGACGTAGCCATGGCGGGGCATGCCGGGGACCTCGGGCCACTCCAGCTCCAGGACCTTGCCGAAGGCGACCGAACGCAGGCCGGAGAAGCGGTGGTGGCGGGCCAACTGATCCGACAGCCCCATGTCGTCGAGCTGGCGGACGGCGCGCGGCGTCAGGCCGTCGCCACAGGTCTTCTCCCTGGGATAGGTCTTCTTCTCGACGACGAGCACGTCGTGGCCGGCTTCGGCCAGCCAGTAGGCACACGCCGCGCCCGACGGCCCCCCGCCGACCACCAGGACGTCATGCATGTCACCACTGCCGCTCGGCATGGAACCGGTGAGGTCGTCCGCGGACGTCCTACAACTTCTCTCGCTCGTACGTGACGACGGCCTGGATCTCCTCGGGCGTCAACTGGCCCTTGAAGGCCGGCATGCCGCCGGACGCCGGGCCGTGTTGGCCCCCGGGCCGGGCCGGATCGCCGTAGAGCATCCCCTTCGACGGCGCCGAACCCGTCTCCACCCACGCGATGTGGTCGGCCTCGTTCGGGAAGGTCAGCTTGGCTTCGCCGCCGGCCAGCTTGGGGCCGACCCCACCACCCCCGGTCGGGCCGTGACAGCCGCTGCAGCCGGCCTTGACGTAGATCTGGGCCCCGGTGAGTGGGCCCGCGGCCGCCTTGGGCTTGGCGAAGGCTCCCATGTAGATGATCCCCCAGAAGGGCAGGATGAGCAGCACCGGCATCATCCACACGGGGATGCCGGTGCGGGGGCCGCTCTCGACGTGGGCGACGGGCAGCGAGGCGGGCAGAGGGGCCCCGGCCGCCGCGGCCACGCCTGAAGGCATGCCCACCCCGGCGGGAGCCGGCTCGACCGCAGCGGGGGTGGCCGCCGACGCCGCCGGCGCCGCCGCGGACGGGCCCGGCGATGCCGCCGGGCTGGGAGCTGCGCCGCCGGTCGCGCCGGCCGGTGCGCCGCCGCCGGGCAGCCCCAGGGCGGCACGCCTCTGGCGCGAGCGCTCGAGCAGGTAGTCCGGTACCTCAGTCACGACCACGAATGTATGCGTCGGACGCGCCAACAAGCCAAGCAGCGACGGCTCCGCCGCCGGACACCTCGCTCGCCCGGCCGGAAGTGACGCGGCCATGGCCCCCCACGTAGCCTTGGCGCATCCGGCCGCCGGCCGACATGATGCTAAAAAACCGTTCAGGAACCGACTCGTCGCCGGGGAGGTCCCTGGGTAGAATGTGATCGCGTTCACGAGGGAGGAGCCCGGTGGTTGCGTTCATCTGCGCGATGCTCGTCGTCTTCCTGGGCGTGGGCGTCTGCATGTTCGTCGGAGCCCGGCGGCCGATCGGCACGCCGCTGACGTGGGGCGAGGCCATGGTCGCCGGCACGTTCGTCTTCGCCCTGATGCTCGTGGCCTACGGCGTCGCCCCCCACCAGTGGCTGTCCTACGCCGACAACACCCTGCTGTGGCGGGCCGACAAGCTGCTCGTCGGGATCTCGTCGGGGGGCGTCGTGTGGGGCCAGAACGCCAAGAACCTCGGCGGCAGCGGGCGCATCATCATCAACTACCAGGCCATCCGGGACATCATCGCCTCGGTCATCTACATCGTGTTCCTCGGCGGCCAGATCTACCTGTGGTCCGTGTGGCAGAAGCGTGGGCGCACCAAGCCGGGCGACGTCGAAGAGGCCCGCTCCCGGTTCGGGCGTCCCGTGCTGAGAAAGGCATAGGCAGCGCCATGGCAAAGAACGACGCCAATCCCCCCATGCCCGCCTTCCCCGGCGGGTACGCCCTCCAGGAGGTCGAGAGCGACTACCTGGCCAAGGCGGTCAAGCCCAAGCAGTTCCTCCACATCGACCAGTCCGAGTGCATCATGTGCGAGGGCTGCGTCGACATCTGCCCGTGGAAGTGCATCCACATGCTCTCCACGGAGACGATCTCCGAGGCGCTCAACACCAGCGAGCCGGGCGACGACCCGGACGACCACGTGGTGTTCATCGTCGACGAGGACGTCTGCACCCGCTGCGGCCTCTGCGTCGACCGCTGCCCGACCGGTGTGATCATCATGGGCAAGGCCGGCGTGTCGGCCAAGGACGGCGACGGCCACCAGCGTGACGAGAAGCACGGCTACGCCTATGGCATGCGGTTCTAGAGCGACCAGGTGAACCGCCCCACGAGCGTGGATTTGCGTCGCCGGTCCCGGCTGTCTAGAGAAGGGCCAATGTCCAGCGAGGCGCCAGTGTCGACAGAAGGGCGAGCATGGCCAGGCGTGTAGCCGGCAACGGGAACGGCAACGGGAACGGGAATGGCAACGGCCACCGGGTGTCCCCGGCCGAGCGTCTCGCCGAGGTCGGCGAGAAGGTCCGCGGCTCGCAGGCGTGGGCGTCGATCTTCCGCCCCGGCTCGATCTTCCGCAAGGGGTACACGGACAGCCCCAGGAACCGGTCCTACGTGGTGATGAACAGCCTCATCTACCACCTGCACCCGGTGAAGGTGAAGCGCCACGCGGTGAAGGTCAGCTACACGCTGTGCCTGGGCGGGATTTCGTTCTTCCTGTTCCTGCTCCTCACCGTCACCGGCATCTTCCTGATGTTCTTCTACCGGCCGACGACGGCCCAGTCCTGGAACGACATCCAGACCCTGGAGACGTCGATCACCTTCGGCCTCCTCGTACGGAACATGCATCGATGGGCCGCGCACCTCATGGTGCTCTCTGTCTTCTTACATATGTCCAGGGTCTTCTACCACGGCGCCTACAAGCCGCCGCGGGAGTTCAACTGGGTCATCGGCGTCATCCTGCTCACCCTCACCCTGCTGCTCTCCTTCACCGGCTACCTGCTCCCCTGGGACCAGCTGGCCCTCTGGGCGGTCACCGTCGGTACGAACATGATGGGCTACACGCCCGTCTTCGGCTCCCAGGTCCGCTTCGTGCTCCTCGGCGGTGTGGAGATCGGCGGGCAGACCCTGCTGCGATGGTACGTCCTCCATGTACTCATGTTGCCTTTCGTGATCGTGATCTTCATGGCCATCCACTTCTGGCGCGTCCGCAAGGACGGCGGGATCTCGGGACCCCTGTGATGGATCTCGCCGTCGCTCGCTTCGCTCCGCTCCGGCGAGTTGATCGTGCTCCGACCGGCCGGCGGAGCCGGCCTGTCTTCGCAGTTCCTTCGTGCCGCCAGCCGGGGGAGGCCGCCTGCGGCGGCGTCCTGCGGCCGGCGGCGATTTCGCCGTCGCTGCGCTCCGGCGGACGCCGGCAGCCGGCGGGTCGGGAGGTCTGATGGTTGACGTTCCGGAACACCTGCTGAAGCGGTCGGCGGAGCGGCGGGCTGCGCTCGGCGCGCCGCCGGCGGGCGGAGGGGCCCCACCGCCTCCGACCGGTGGTGGCGGCGGCGGCGAGGCCGCGGCGGCGGACGACGGCGACAAGATCCCCGCCGGGCTGCTGGCCCGGAGCGCGGCGGCCAAGGCGGCCGCGGGTGGAGGTGGCGGCGCGGCCGCTCCGGCCACCACTGCGGCGGCCACGTCGGTCGCCACCGCCCCTGCCCCGGTGGCCAAGGGCCCGGAGGGCCACACCCAGCGGCTGCTGACCGTCGTCAAGGCCGGCTCCATCCAGGACGTCAAGGCCACCCCCACCGACAAGGTCCACACCTGGCCCCACCTGCTGGTCGGCGAGTTCATCGCCTGCCTGGCGGTGAGCGCCTTCCTGCTCGTCTTCTCGGCCATGGTGAACGCCCCGTTCCTGGCCGCGGCCAACTTCAACTTCACGCCGAACCCCTCCAAGGCGCCCTGGTACTTCCTCGGGCTCCAGGAGCTCCTCACGATGTTCCACCCGATGGTCGCCGGCGTGACCATCCCGGGCATCGGCATCTTCGCCCTCATGCTGGCGCCCTACATCGACAAGAACCCGAGCCAGCACCCCGAGGACCGCAAGTTCGCGGTCGCCCTGTTCACGCTGTTCATCATGTTCTGGGCCGTTCTCGTCATCATCGGCACGCTCTTCCGGGGACCTGGCTTCAACTTCACCTTCCCCTGGCGTGACGGCATCTTCTTCGACCTGTAAGCCAGCCGGATTTCTAGGAGCACTTGTTGGACAACAGCACCATCTTCCTGCTGGCCGTGGTGGGCCTGCTCGGCCTGATGTTCGTCTTCCTGTTCGCCACGGCCCGCCGTCGCGATGCGCAGCGCGCCCTCGAGCAGGCTCCCGCGGTCACCGCCGACGACGGGGCCTCGCCGGTGCACCTGCCCGTGCCGGTCGGCCACGTGTCCGCCTCCGGCCGGGAGCTGGAGCGCACCGTCGCCCTGGAGCGCAGGGGCGCCCAGATCGCCCCTCCTGCCGACGCACCGCCGCCGGCCCTGCCGGCGCCGCCGGACGAGGAGGCTCTCGGCGTCACCCGCCGCCAGGTCCTGAACCGGGGCATCGTCACCACCATGGCCCTGACGGTCGGGGGCTTCGGCGCCGCCTGCGTCGGCATGCTGTGGCCGATTCTCTCCGGCGGTTTCGGCTCGAAGATCCGCGTCGGGAAGTTCGACGACATCATGCAGCAGATCAACGACAAGAAGGAGCCGTTCTACCTGGCGTCCGGGCGGCTCTACATCAACCCGTACCCGCCCGAGGACGCGACGAAGGCCAAGAAGATCGTCGCCTACTCCGCCGTGCTCCCCGGCTATCAGGCCGGGGTCGTCGCCCTGTACCAGAAGTGCGTCCACCTGGGCTGCAGAGTCCCGTGGTGCAAGACCTCGCAGTGGTTCGAGTGCCCCTGCCACGGCTCCCAGTACAACCGGGTCGGCGAGAAGAAGGGCGGCCCCGCGCCCCGTGGCCTCGACCGCTTCGTCGCCACCGTGGACGGCGGCATCATCAACGTCGACACCAAGACGGTGATCCCCGGGCCGCCGATCGGGACCAACACCACCGGACAAGAGGCCGAAGGCCCGCACTGCATCGGTCAGGCGTCCGAGAAGTAATTTGACCCCCCTTCTCGCGGTGTCCCAACAACAGCGGATCGGCCTCGTCGTCGTGGTCGTCATGACCATCGGCTGGTTCATCTACCTCCTCAGCTCGGCCAGGCGCACCTACGAGCCCGGCGTCGAGCTCACGACCGCGCCCAATCGCAAGCCCTACTTCGACGACGAGGGCCTCGAGGGCCGGCGGCTGACCAAGTACCTCTGGTGGGCGTTCGCCATGCTGGCCATCTCGGCCGTCGGCCTGCCAATCTACTGGGTGCGCGAGCCGTTCCGCCAGAAGGGCGCCGGCCTCGACCGCGGCGTGAAGTACTTCGACCAGCAGTCGGTCCTCCGGGGCGAGGAGTACTTCCAGGCGACCCCGGGCGATCCCCCCACCCCCCGCGAGCCCCACTACGGCTGCGAGACCTGCCACGGCAAGAAGGGCATCGGCGGGTCGGCCACGTTCACCCTCACCGACCCGGCCAACCCGTCGGCCCCGGCGCGGCAGGTGACGTGGACGGCGCCCGCCCTCAACACCGTGATGCTCCGGTTCCGTCCCGAGGAGGTGCTGTTCGTGCTCACCTACGGGCGGGCCGGCACACCGATGCCCCCCTGGGGCGTCAACGGCGGCGGCGCCCTCGACGACCAGCAGCTCCAGGACCTCATCAACTACCTGACGAGCATCCAGCTCGATCCCAAAGACGTGAAGCAGGCCAACGTGGACCAGTACGGCACGACCGACGGGGCCAAGCTGTTCGACGCCTTCTGCGCCCGCTGCCACACCCAGGGCTACTCCTACGGTGAGCCGTCCGTCCCCGGCGGCGGGGCGTACGGGCCCGACCTGACCGGCGGGGCCACCCTGCGCCAGTTCCCGACCGTCGCCCAACAGATCAGCTGGGTCACCGACACGGTCGAGATCGGCAAGCAGTACGGCCAGCGGGGCATCAGCTCCGGTCGCATGCCTCACTTCGGCAACATGCTGACCGAGGACCAGATCAGCGCCATCGTCGCGTACGAACGGACGCTGTGACCGCCCACAGCCTCTTTCTCGCCCTGACGTGGGACCCCCAGGTCCGAGGCGGGCTGTACGTCTTCATCGCCGTAACCATCCTGTGCGGGTCCTGCTTCCTGCTCCTCAGCACCAACCTGGGCGCCCGACTCGGCTTTCAGGTCGCGGCCGCCGGCCTCACCGGCTTCCTGACCATCATCGGCAGCGTCTGGTGGGTGTACGGCATCGGCCCCAAGGGCCAGCCCCCGACCTGGCAGCCGCAGAGCGTGGTCGCCGGCGATCTCGGCCAGGGCGGCACCGGCATCCTGGCCGGGTTCCCGAACGGCTGGGGCAAGCTCGACAAGGCCGCGCCCGAGGTCGCCGACGCGTTGCCGGTGGCCGAGGCCGCGCTGACGGCGACCACCCCCGGGGTTCCGGCCCCGTACAAGTCGTCCGCGGACTTCCTGCCCATCGGCGCCTTCAACCGGGGCGGGGCGACGTACGGCCCCTTCGGGATCTTCAACTTCCGGCCCCTCAACCTGTTCCACCGCCCCCACTACCTCATCATCCAGGTCCAGGGGGTGGTCCAGCAGGTGGCGGTCGCCGGTGCGGCGCCGCCCAAGCCGACAGTGGATCCGAACGCCCAGACCTACGCGGTGGTCATGATCCGCAACCTGGGCAGCCAGCGGCTGAACCCGGCCGTGTTCACCATCGCCGCCGGCCTGTTCTTCGGGCTGCTGGTGTACCAGCTGCACACCCGCGACAAGGAGCTGATGGCCCTCCAGGCCAAGGCCAGGCAGTAGGCTGGGGCCAGATTTCGATGGCCCAGTACCTCCCCCTCCTGGCGATCCTGATCCTGGCGAGCCTCTTCGCCGGGTTGTCGATCGTCGCGTCGAAGATCCTGGGCCCGAAGCGGCCGACCGACGCCAAGTCCGCCCCCTACGAGTGCGGCATCGTCCCGGACAACGAGCCGGCGGAGCGCTTCCCCGTCCGCTTCTACCTGGTGGCGATGATCTTCATCGTCTTCGACATCGAGATCATCTTCCTGTACCCGTGGGCGGTGATCTTCCGGCGTCTGGGCGCCTTCGGGCTCTGGGAGATGGTCCTGTTCGCCATCACCGTGTTCGTGTCGTTCATCTATCTCATCGGCAACGGCGCCCTGAACTGGGGCCCGGTCAAGCTGACGAACCCGCTGACCGATGCCCGGCGCACCACCGAGTCCACCGTGCGCCGGGTCGGCTCCGAAGGCCGTCCACCGGTGGAGCAGGGGGCGGCCTGATGGGCCTCGAGGACCTGAACCACAACTTCCTCACCGGCTCCATCGAGGACCTGGTGAAGTGGGCCAGGCGCAACAGCATGTGGCCGGCCACGTTCGGCCTGGCCTGCTGCGCCATCGAGATGATGGCCACCGGCGCCGCCCACTTCGACCTGGCCCGCTTCGGCATGGAGGTGTTCCGGGCGTCGCCCCGCCAGGCCGACCTGATGATCGTCGCCGGCCGGGTCTCGCAGAAGATGGCCCCCGTCCTCCGCCAGGTCTACGACCAGATGATGGAGCCCAAGTGGGTGCTGTCCATGGGCGTCTGCGCCTCCAGCGGCGGCATGTTCAACAACTACGCCATCGTCCAGGGCGTCGACCAGATCGTCCCGGTCGACGTGTACACGCCCGGCTGCCCTCCGGGGCCCGAGACCCTGATGCACGGCATCCTGACCCTGCACGAGATGGTGCGGACCGGCGAGATCACCCGGCGCCGGGCCGAGCGCGGCGGCGGTGCCGGCGTAGAGCTGCACCAGCCCCGGCCCCGCGTCGCCATCGGCACGCCGCACTAGTAGCGGCCAGCGCCCGTTACCCGCCCAGGGCGATGTCGCGGGCCGCGGCCCACGCGGCGACGTCGCCCCGTTCGATGGCGACGGCCATCAGCTCGGGGAACAGGTCGGGCGAGCAGGCGAAGGCGGGGATGCCCAGGGCGGCCAGGGCGGTGGCGTTGTCGTGGTCGTACGCCGGGGCCCCGTCGTCGCTCAGGGCGAGGAGGGCCACCACCTGCACCCCGGCGCCGACCAGGCCGGCCGCCCGCTCCAGCATCTCGTGGCGGGACCCGCCCTCGACCAGGTCGCTGATCAGGACGAGCACGGTGTCCGCGGGCCGGGTCAGGGTCGACTGGCAGTAGGCGAGGGCCTGGTTGATGTCGGTGCCCCCACCGAGCTGGGTGGCGAACAGCAGGTCGACAGGGTCGTCGAGGTGGGCGGTGAGGTCGACGACGGACGTGTCGAACACGACGAGCTGGGTCCGCACCGCCCGCAGGCCGGCCAGCACCGCGGCGAAGACGCCGGCGAAGACCACCGACGCGGCCATCGACCCGCTCTGGTCGACGCACAGCACGATGTCGCGCTGGATCGCCTGCTGGCGGCGGCCGTAGCCGATCAGGGTCTCGGGGACAACGGTGTGAAGGTCGGGCTGCCAGTGGCGCAGGTTGGCCCGGACCGTCTTGTCCCAGTCGATCTCGTTGTGGCGGGGCCGGCGGGTTCGCGCCGCCCGGTCGAGGGCACCCGACACCGCCTGGCGGGTGCGCTGGGCCAGCCGGCGCTCGAGGGCCTCGACGACCCGGAGGACGACCAGCCGCGCCGTGTGCCGGGTCTCCTCCGGGAGCACCGCGTTGAGGGGGAGCAGGGTCGAGACGAGGTGGACGTCGGGCTCCACCGCCTCCAGGACCTCGGGCTCGAGCAGGAGCCGTCGCAGGTGCAGCCGCTCGATGGCGTCCTGCTGCAGCACCCGGACCACCGTCGACGGGAAGTACGTGCGGATGTCGCCCAACCACCGGGCCACGCGCGGCGCCGACGACTCGAGCCCGCCGGCCCGCGGCCCGCCGGTTCCGCTCGCATCGCCGCCGAGGCCGGCGCCCGGCTCGTACAGGGCGGCCAGCGCCGCGTCCATGGCGGCATCGGCGCCGGTCAGGTGGCCGGCGCCGTCGGGGCTCTCGGCCGCGCCGCCGAGCACCATCCGCCACCGTCGGGCCCGGTCGTCGTCGGTCATCCGGCCGGCTCCCGGTCCAGGCCCAGGAGGCGGGTCAGCACGGGCAGCACCAGCTCGGCCCGCTCGACGACCACGTCCTCGTCATGGTCGTCGCCCGCGGCCACGTCGCGGGCGGCGCCGGCGCCCGGGCGGCCAACTCCCGGGCGGCCCTCGCCGAGCGAACGGACCCGTTCGCCGATCTGTCGCCGTTCGGCCTCCTCGAAGGTGGCGAACGTCCGGCGCAGCAGCGGGAGCACGTCGGTGAAGGTGTCAGCCGCCACGCCCGCCAGCCAGCTGTCGACCACCTCCAGCAGGGCTCGATCGTGGAGCAGGATGAGGGCGCTGCCCGACAGGAAGCCCTCGACCCAGGCCGCGGCGCGCGCCGGATCCTCACCGGCCGACAGGGTGGCGGCCATCCTGCGGCCCGACTCGTCGGTGCTCAACGCCCCGCCGTCGAGCAGCAGCCGGGTGCACCGCCCGGCCAGCAGCCCGTGGACCGGTCGGTCGGCCACCCGACGCACGGTCGACTCCCACCGCTGGGACAGGTCGCCCCGTTGCAGCAGGGCCAGCGCCTCGTGCACACCGAGCACCCGGGCGACCATGGCCGTCGCCGCGTCGTCGTCGAGCGAGGACGCCGCCACCGCCAGGCCGACACAGATCCGCACGACGAGGCCGTCGACCACCGCGGCGACCGACGACGCGTCGGTGCGGCGCACGTCCCCGTAGCGCAGGGCGCGGGCCAGCGCCGGAAGTGCGTCCATGAGGTGGCCGACGTCGGTGTCGAGGGCGGCGCGGTCGGCGAGGACGCCCATGACGTGGCGCACCGCCTCGGGCAGCTCGGCCAGCAGGGCCAGCTCCAGTAGCCCGGTCACTGCGCTCAGAGCGGTGGCGAGGTCGGCCCGATCGACAGCCCGCGCCGTCGCCGCGTCGACCACCGTCGTGCCCCACATGCCGGCCTCGATCAGCGACACCGCTAGCTCGGGCTGCCACTGGATGTGCCACACCTCGTGGAAGGTCCCGGCCTTGCCGGTCACCCCGACCGGTCGGCCCCACCCGACGTCGAGCAGGGCCAGGCGGTGCAGGAGGTGGCTGCGGGCCAGGTCGTTGGCCCGCCGCAGGTCGAGGTCGAGCTCCCGGGCCGTCGGTTCGGCGCGGAGGCGGAGCCGGCGCTGCTGGCGGGCCACGTCCTGGGCGAGCGGGACCATCGGGGTCGCCGCCGGTACACGGCCGAGCTCGCGGCCGACGATGAGGCGCTCGGCGACGAGGGCCATCGGCGCGTCGGAGCCGGCGCACAGCACGGCCCGGGTGGCGTCCTGCAACTCGTCGAGGCCGGCCAGCGGTCGCCCCCGCAGCGTGGCCAGCGCCTCGGCCAGGCGCACGGCGTCGATGAGCGACGCCGACGGCGCAGGCAGGTCCTCGTCCCGCAGCAGGCGGGCCACCTTCACGAACCACCGGGCGACCACCTGGTCCGGGACGCGGAACAAGTGGTCGTACCAACCGGGCGACACCACACCGGCGCCGTAGCCGCTCGCTGCGGAGAGCCGGCTGTACGTCCAGGGAATCCAGGTCGCGGCGACCTTCACCCGGGGCAGGCCCTTGAGGGTGATGGCGTCGGCCGACATCGGGACCGCCGGGCTGGCGGCCAGGGCCGGCACGTGCCAGGCCCCGCACACCACCGCGATGCGCTCGAAGCCCTCCTTCACCGCGGCCCGCACGTGCTGGCGCATGGTCGCCTCCCGCTGCGCCTCCCGGCCCGAGGGCGCCGGCTCGTCTTCTCGCAGGGCGGTCATGGCCTCGGCGACGGCCTCGAACGCGGGCGTCGGCCGGTGCTCGACGACGTCGTCCCACCATCGTTCGACGTCGGCGTACCCGGCCGCGCCGGCCAGCTCGGCCAGCGGGTCCCGGTGCCGGGGCCGCTCGGGCGGCTCCTCCTCCTCCCCGTCGTCGCCTTTGACGGCAGCGGGCGAGAACCGCCGGCCCGGGGCCAGCCAGATGGCTGCAGGCAGGTCGATGAAGCGGACGGGCACGCCGGCGGCCAGCCCGTGGAGGATGGCCCGCCACTCGGGGGAGAAGGCGGCGAAGGGCCAGAAGAAGGCGCGGCGGGGCTTGTCGACCACGTGGACCAGCAGGGCGACGGGCGGCCGCATCTCCTCCGACGCCGCCAGCCCGACAAGCTCGTCGCCCTCCGGCGGCCCCTCGATCAGCACGACGTCGGGTCGCCAGGCGTCGAGCGCGACATCGAGGCTGCGGGCCGAGCCCGGCCCGTGATGACGGATGCCGAAGTACCGGACGGCCACCCCGCTCTAGCTCAGCTCCCGGCACGACCGGTACAGGTCGGCCCAGCCGTCGCGCTCACGGACGACGGTCTCCAGGTACTCCTGCCACACGACCTGGTCCTGCACCGGGTCCTTGACCACCGCGCCGACCAGGCCGGCGGCCACGTCGGCGGCGCCGAGCCGGCCGTCGCCGAAGTGGGCGGCGAGGGCCAAGCCGCTGGTGACGACGGAGATGGCCTCGGCCGTGCTCAGCGTCGAGGTGGGCGACTTGAGCTTGGTCCGCCCGTCGGTCGTGACGCCGGACCGCAGCTCGCGGAAGATGGTGACCACCCGGCGGATCTCGTCGAGGGCGGCCACCTCGGCCGGAATCTCGAGCGCCCGGCCCAGCGCGTCCACCCGCTGGCGGACGATCTCGACCTCGTCCTCGGCGTCGGCCGGCAGCGGCAGCACGACGGTGTTGAAGCGCCGCCGCAGCGCGGACGACAGCTCGTTGACGCCGCGGTCGCGGTCGTTGGCCGTGGCGATGACGTTGAACCCCTTGGCCGCCTGCACCTCGCTGTCGAGCTCGGGGACGGGCAGCGTCTTCTCCGAGAGGATGGTGATGATGGCGTCCTGGACGTCGGACGGGATGCGGGTGAGCTCCTCGATCCGGGCCAGCCGGCCGTCGCGCATGGCCCGCATGACCGGGCTCGGGACGAGCGCCTCCATGGACGGCCCGTCGGCCAGCAGGCGGGCGTAGTTCCAGCCGTAGCGGATCGCCTCTTCGGGCGTGCCCGACGTGCCCTGCACCAGCAGGGTCGAGGTGCCCGAAACGGCGGCGGCCAGGTGCTCGCTGACCCAGGTCTTCGCGGTTCCGGGGACGCCGAGGAGGAGCAGGGCCCGGTCGGTGGCCAGAGTCGCCACCGCCACCTCCACCAGCCGCCGGGCACCGATGTACTTCGGCGTCACCGGCGCGCCGTCGGCGTCGCCGCCGAGGAGGTACGTGCACACGGCCCAGGGCGACAACCGCCACCCCGGCGGTCGGGCGTGGGTGTCAGCCGCGGCAAGTGCGGCCAGCTCCGCCGCGAACACGTCCTCGGCGTGGGGTCGCAGCAGCTCGGGCACGGCCGGTGGGGTCACGAGGGCAGCTCCTCCCGCATTTCGACGCGGAACGTCAACAGGTCAGCGAACCAGCCCACCACGTCCGACCACCACCCGCCGGCGTCGGCCGCCACGGCCACGGCCGCCGGCGTCACCGACGGGTCCAGCCGGAGGGCGAGCTCGCCCAGTCGCCCCCGCAATGCGACAGCGTCCGCTCCCGGCCGGCCCGGGCGCGCCACCGCGGCGCCGACCTGCTCGACCACCACCGCGCTCAGCCCCGGTCCCCACGGCGGCGGGCAGTGGTCGAGCAGGTCCAGTACCGCCGGCGCCAGACCGTGGCCCACCACCCGGTCGATCGCCACTCGCACCGCGACGTCGTTCGGGAGCGCTTCGAGCAACGCCGGCTCGGCCACCCACTCGGCGTCGACCAGCGCTTCCGCCCAGGCCGGGTCGCCCTGGTGGACCGCGGCCGACGCCCACGCCCGGCGGACCAGGCGCCCGGTCTCACTGCCGGCGGCCAGCTCGACCATGCGGCCCGGGGGGTGGCCGAGCGCGTCCGGCCAGGTCGACAGGGGGGTGGCGGCGACGAGCTGGTGCAGCCACCAGGCCCGGGCGCCGACCCCCGCCGGCGGCTTGGCGACGACGCCGTCGCGGGCCGCCGCCGCGTCGACCTCGTCGGGCAGTGCGGCCTCGATCCGCTGGGCCGGCGTGCCCGCGATCCGGACCAGCGGGCGGGCCCGGTCGGCCATCCGGCGTCCCAGCCGCGACCCCGGCAGGCGCCACAGCAGCTCGGCAGCAGCCAGCCGCACCTCCTTGCGACGGTCGTCGAGCGCCGCCTCCAGGATCGGCTCGTCGTCCGCCGACAGGCCGGTCGCCAGGAGGGCGACGAAGGCGGCCCGATCGTCGGGCGTCTCGGTGGCCCACGTCGACTCGAGAACGGCGCGCGCCGCGCCGGGACTGGTGGCCCGCAGGCGCCGGAGCAGCAGTCGCCGCGCCGCGCTGGTTCCCGCGACCCACGTCGCCGCGTCCTTGTCGGCGTCGGCGTCTCCGGCCCCGGCGGCCCACGCCCACGCCGGTCGCAACCCGGCCAGCCACCGCCCCCGCTCGCCGATCACCTCGACGGTGGCGGCCCGCAGGTCCCGGTGGGCGGTGGCCACGTCGAGCAGCGACGGCAGCCGGTCGGGGAGGACCAGCACCCCCGCGGCCGCAGCCAGTCCCAGCCACTCGGGCAGGACCGGCCGGAAGCGCCCGGTGACCATGGCGTCCAACCGGGCTGCCGCCGCGGGGGAGCACCGAGCCCGCTGCTCGGGCCGACTGGTCGGCGGCAGCGGTCCCTCGTCGACCGCGGGCCGCACGCCGGCCTGACGGTACAGGCCAACGACGACCCCCGCAGCCAGGACCGCCCCCTCGGGGTCGCCCGGGTCGATGCGGGCGAGCGCGCCGCCGAGGGCGGTCGCGGGCACAGCGGTCCCGACGGCCGGAGGTCGGCGGGCGGTGCCGACCAACGCCCCCGCCACCAGCTCGTCCCAGTCCCAGGTCACGGAAGCTCCACCAGCCGGCGGTCGGCCCAAGCCGACAGTGGGCGCAGCGCCCCGCCATCCCACTCGCCGGCCAGCCCGACCGCCTCGCCGCCCGAGAGGGCGGCGAGCGTCCACCGGCCCGGCTCGGCCACTGCCAGGGGCACGACGGCCCCGGCGGTGTCGCGCGCCTGCCAGCGGTCGCCCCGAGCAACGGGAACCACGTCGGCCAGCACGAGGGGCAGGCGGTCGACCCAGGGGTTGGCGGCGAGGGCCCGAGCCTGCTCGACCAGGGCCGCCTCGATCGTCGCCGCCGCGGGCCAGTCGGTGAGCACCTCGGCGTCGCCGTGCACGGTGACGACCAGCGCCCGTTGCGGCCAGGCACCCGGATGGAACGACACGTCGGCGTCCACCACCGTC
>DATASA010000183.1:0-20065 GCA_036269435.1 Acidimicrobiales bacterium
CTGGCGGTCGGGGTCGTGGATGGTGTCGAAGTACGGCTCCTTGTAGATGTGCTGCTGGACGACGCCGAGGTCCGACAGCGCCAGCGCCATCTCCTCGATCATGGCGCCGTTGCCGACCAGGTAGTAGTGCTTGCCCCCCAGGGTCGGCAGCAGCGGCGGCACCGACTCCCCCAGCCGCCCCCGCAGGCCGGTCCAGTCCGCCGGCGGCCGGGACAGCGTGATGGCGTAGCGGAACCGCTCTTCGGCCGCAGCCAGCGCGTCGAGCTCCTCGGTCAGGCAGATGTCCTCGACGAGGCGCAAACCCCACCACAACGAGATCGGGTGCGGGTAACCGCCGGCCAGGAGGTGGCCGGCCAGCGAGATCAGCGGGGCCACGCCCGGGCCGGTAGCGAGCAGGACGAGCTCCCGGTCCGACTGGCGGGGCACCATCGACCGGCCGGTGGGGCCTCGGAAGACGACCTCGTCGCCCGGCTCCAAGTTGGCCAGGTACAACGACAGCGGCCCCTCGGCAACCGCCCGGACGAGGAGCTGGAACCTGGGCGCGTCGGCGGGGTCGGAGAGGATGCAGTACGGGCTGCGCCGGAACCCCCGCCCCTCGAAGTGAGCCTCGATGCCCACGAACTGTCCGGGCAGGAACTCGAACGGCTGGTTGTCGGCGATCTCGAAGCTCACGAGGACCGTGCCGGTCGGCGTCAGGACGTCGACCGCCGTCACCCGGGCCAGCCGCTTGAACCGGCTGGAGCTGAACCAGCGGTCGTCCAGGGTCGCCATCGCCGCCGTCTCGGCCTCGTGGGAGCGACCCCGAGGCGGGCGGCCCTGGAAGTTCCCCGGGCGCAGGCCCGCCCTGGCCTCCTCGCGGGTCTGGCCCTGCACCAACCGTCTCGATCGGATCACCGGCCCTCCTTCGAGACCTCGAGCCTGCGGCACCGCCCGGCAACATTTTACGGCGAGGTGGCGCCTTGCGGGGCCGCCGATGTCAGCGGACGGTCCGACCCGCCGGTTCGGCCAGACGGACGTGCAGCCGGGGGCGCAGCTCGGTCAGCTCGAGGGCGGCGCGGAACCGGGGCAGGGCGTGCTCCTCGATTCGCCGGCGCACGTCGCCGACGTCGGCGTCGTCGGCCACGTCCACTCGCAGCTCGACCTCGGGCGACGGATCGTCGCTGGCGATGCGGGCCCGGGCGCCGCGCACGCCCGGGTACTCCTCGATGTCCCGGGCCAGCGCCGTCGCCGCGCCCGACGCGGCCAGCGAGGTGTGCCCCGGACCGTCGGCCCGGACCGCCAGGTGGGTGACGGCCGGGGCGTGGATCTGGGCGAGCAGCCACCGCAGCCCGACCCAGGCCACGAGGACAGACAGGACCGCGGCCAACGGCCAGAACCAGTTCTGGTTCCTCGACACGTAGTTGCGGACGTCGTCGGTCAACACCGGGTCTGCGGCCCGGGCGTCGCCGAAGGCGCCATAGCCCCGAGCCAGCCCGTAGCCGCCGACGCCGAGCAGCAGGAGCGAGAGCAGCGTCAGGACGGTCGTGTTGAGGCGGTCGGGGTAGTGCTTCACACCGCGCTCCGGCTGCGGACCTTGACTCGCACTGCCGGCGGGCGCGCCAGCCCGAGCGAGCCGACCCGGCGGTCGAGCGCCTGGACCACGCGCGGCTCCAGCTCGTCGGACCGCCGGCGGTTGGTGGTGGCCAGGACCTCGGCCCGGTCCTTGTCGACCTTCACCTTGGCGGCGGCGACGCCGTCCACTCGGGACGCCTCTCGTACGAGCGCCCGCTCCAGGCTGCGACGGGCGACGTCGGCGGGCACGGCGGCCGGCGTGAGCTCCAGCACCGTCGGCCGGCGCCGGGCGAGCTGGGCGACGAGCAGGCCGAGCCCGGCGACGACCAGCCCGATGAAGATCCACCGGGGCGGGGCCGACTGCCAGCTGCGGGTTCGGGCGCTGCGGTACCACCGGTCGTGGGGCACGAGCCACGGCTTGCGGCCGAAGCCCGCGACCACGATCTCCACCGCGGCCAGCAGGCCGCCGACGAGCAGGGCCAGGGCAAGCACGGCGGCCAGCACCCGGTTGACGATGCGCACGCCGTTTCCTACTCGACCCGGCGGCGACGGCCGTGCGCAGGGGTGACGAGGGCGGGTACGGCGATGTTGACCTCGGTAGCCTGCAGCCCGCACAGCTCGCTCAGCCGCCTGGTCACATGGGCCCGGACCTGGTTGGTCACGGTCGCCACCGGCTCCGGATAGAGCACGTTCACGGTCAGGTCGAGGGTGGCCGTCTCGGCGGCGACTTCCGCCGACGCCCGGGCCGCCTGGCCGCCCGATCCGATCGACCACGGCAGCACCCGCGAAAGCCCGCTTTGCGCGACCTCGCCGACGCCGTCGACCTCGGACGCCGCCCGGGTGGCGATCTTCTCGACGACTGCGGGCGAGATGATCGTCACCCCTCTGCTCGTCACCAGGGCGGCCCGAGGCAGGTCCGCGGTCGGTTCCTGGGTGGCGACGGGGAACTGGGCGGTGGTCACCTCCGGTTGCGGTTGGCGCCGCCCAGGTAGGGCGTGATGTCGATCTCGCCCTGGACGACCTTGACGACGACGTAGCCCACCGCGCCGCAGAAGGCCACGATGAGCATGGAGCCGAAGCCGTCAAAGGCCAGAGCGAGGCCGAGGATCAGGCCGACGAACAATCCGACGACGGTGGGTTGCATCAGGTCCTCCTGGGATTACGAAAGGTTGCGGGATCCGGACAGCCGGTGACGGGCCGCCCGAAGCAGCGACGGGATGCCGGGCCGGCGACGGCGGTGGAAGACGACGTCGCCCCGGGGCATCGGGACCGATCGGCGCTGCGCTCCCCCGCCCGCCAGCTGTCGATAGGCGTCGACGCCGGCTTCGAAGGCGGAAGGGTCGCCGCCTCGATCCGGATGGTGCCGCAGCGCGTACCGGCGGAAAGCCTCGGTGACCTCCCGACGGGTCGCCCCGGGGCGAACCCCGAGCACTTCATGAGGCGCCACGGCCCACCGCCTCCAGCGCGGCCTCGGCCGGATTCTCCGGCACCTCGATGTCGTCCACGAAGACCGCCACCGGGAGCCCGTCGGCGTACGGTGCGACAGCCGCCCGGACGAGGTCGGCCACCTCCGGCAGCGGCGTCCCCCATCTGGCCACCACGTGGACCTCGACGGCCCCGTCGGCCTGGCGGACGCCCTGCACCCGCCGGCCGGGCAGGTAGGTCGCAATCTCGCCGAACTGGCCGCCGGTGAGCCCTGCGATCAGCGGGCAACCCAAGGCGGCGGCGGCGACCGCCTCGAGGTCGGCCATCACTGCACCCGCGGCGGCTCTGGCTGGCTGTCGTCGCCCAGGAACACGTCGTCGACGGAGATGTTGACTTCGGTGACCTGCAGGCCGGTCATGCGCTCGAGGCGCTGAACGACGTTGTCCCTGACGGACTGGGCCACGTCCGGGATCGACACCCCGTACTCGACGACGAGGTCGATGTCGATGGCGGCCTGCCGCTCGCCGACCTCGACCTTGACCCCCTGGGTGACGTTGGGCCCACTGCCGCCGACCGGAAGCTTCTCCTTGATCGTCCCGAAGGCGCGGGCCGCGCCCCGGCCCATTTCGTGGACGCCGGACACCTCGCGGGCGGCGACTCCGGCGATCTTCTCGACCACGGAGTCGGCGATCGACGTCCTGCCCTGGCCCGTGACCAGCGAGTGCCCGTTCGACGGGCTCAGATCGGTGGTGCTGCTCGACTGCTGGGCCATTGGCGCGTTCTCCCTGTTCCCGGTGCGGACCCCGTCCGGCGCGTGTGGGCGTCCTACCGCCGGCCTGCGGCCCCGCAAACATCACGGCCCGCGGCCGTTGGCTAGGTTTGGCGCCGTATGCCCCGCATCGACATCGAGCTCACCAGCTCCCGGCCCGACGGCACCTGGACGTGGCGGGCGGCCGGGGCGCGCCAACCGAAGGGCGTGGTGGCCGCATCCGTCCTCCACGACGGCGCCAAGGTGGGTGACGTGCTGAAGGCGGAGGCGGACTTCGACCTCGACGGGATCAACGTCACCTCGGTGACCGCGCCCAAGGCCAAGAAGGCCGCGCCCGAGGTCCTCCCCATCCTCGGGTCGGGCAAGGTCGAGGAGCTCGTCACCCAGAGCCCCGGCATCCGCCCCGAGCGCGACGGCGGTGACCGCAGCCGGCGTGGTGACCGGGGCGACCGGTTCGGGTCGGGACGCCCCGGCGGGCCGGGCGGGCGCGATCGCCAGAATCTGCCCGGAGGTCCGGGCACCACCCGTCCTCGGGCCACCCCGGGCCCCCGGCCGCTCGAAGGGGCGCCGCCCCCTCGGGGCGCCGGGCCTGGGGACCGGGACCGTCCTCGCGGGGATCGCCCGCCCGGCGACCGGCCCCGTGGCGAGCGTCCGGGCGGCGATCACGGCGGGCGGAGCCGTCCCAGCGGCGACCGTCCCGGTGGCGATCGTCCCGGTGGCGAGCGCCCCCGTGGCGAGCGTCCTGGCGGCGAGCGCCCTGGCGGCGAGCGCCCGCGCGGCGAGCGCCCCCGTGGCGACCGTCCTGGTGGCGACCGACCGACCCGCGAGCGCACGGGCCGTCCCGCGCCTGCCGGGTCCTCGGGCGGCCCGGCCCGGCCGGGACGACCCCCGGCCAAGCGGCTGCAGCCGGGCCGGGCCCACCGCGAGGCGGTGCTGGCCGCGCTGGCGCCCGAGCAGCGGGCCATCGCCGAGCAGGTGCTGCGCGGCGGGCTGGCGGGCGTGCGCCAGGCGGTCGACGAGCAGAACAACCAGGCCAAGGCGGCCGGGGGTCCCGAGATCCGGGCCGACGCCATCCTCGGGCTGGCCGAGGAACTGCTGCCCGGCCTGCGGGCGGCGGAATGGCGTGACCGGGCCGAGGCCGCGGTGGCGTCGGTCGACGAGATCAGCCTGCGCGACCTGCGCACCGTCGTGGCCGGCGCGGACGCCGCCGGTCGCGACGAGGAGAGCCGTGCCCTGGCCGCGCAGTTGCGGGAGGGCCTGGATCGCCGGGCCACCGCAGAGCGCCAGGCCTGGACCGACGAGATCACCACCTGCCTGGCCGAGGGCCGGGTCGTCCGGGCCCTGCGGGTCAGCGGCCGGGCTCCCGAGCAGGGCCTGCGGATGCCTCCGGAGCTTTCCGCGTCCCTCAGCTCGGCGGCCGGCGACGCCATGACCGCCGACACCGCGGTCGACCGCTGGATGGCGCTGTTGGAGGCGGTTCTCTCCTCCCCCGCTCGTCGCAGCATCCAGCCCAAGGCGCTGCCGGCCGGCGTCGACGAAGAGACCCGCAAGACGCTGCGCCAGGCCATCTCCAAGGTGCCGGCGTTGGGCTCCCTGCTGGGCGAGTCGCCCGGGGCCCGTCCGGTGCCCCCGCCCCCACCCCGCCGGCCTCCCGCTCCCCCGGCGCCAGGCGCCCAGCCGGCCGCCCCCGAGGCCGGCGCATCCGAGCCGGTCGCCGCCGAGCCGACCGCATCCGGATCGCCCGCTTCCGGGCCGACCGCATCCGAGCCGGTCGCATCCGAGCCGGTCGCATCCGAGCCGGTCGCATCCGGAACGCCCGCATCCGAGCCGGTCGCATCCGAGCCGGTCGCCGCCGAGGGCGCCGCTCCCGCTGAGGAGTCGGCGATGGCTGCGGCCGGGCCGGGGCCGGTTCCCGAGGGGGGATCCGAGGACCGGGGCGAGCCGGCGTTCGCGGCCGAGGCCGCCGACCGCCAGCCGGGAGGCGCCTGAGCTAGGCGATCACGGGCACGATGCCGTGCTCGTGCAGGAACTCGGCCAGGCCCTCGGTGAGGGCGAGGTGGGAGACCTCGTCGAGGGGCACCCAGGCCGCCTCGGCTGCGTCGCCCCCGGCCTTGACCGCGGTCTCCGGACCGTCGAGCACGGTGACGCGAAAGTCGAGGATCACGAAGTGGTGGTCGTCACCGATCCGCTCGACCCAGCCGATCAGCTCCTCGCACACGCCTTCGAGGGCGGTCTCCTCGGCCAGCTCCCGCACGACGGCCTCGGCCAGGGTCTCGCCCCCTTCCACCCGGCCGCCGGGAACCGACCATTGCCCGGCCGCCGGCCCGTGGCCCCGACGGATCAGGAGCAGGTGGTCGTCGATCACTGCGACCGCCCCGACGCAGACCTCGGCCCGCAGCGGCGCCTCCGACTCGGGGCTCACCGCTCGAACCGGTGGTGCATGATCAGCTGGCGCGCCGTGAACCCGGACTCCTCGAAGAAGTTCTTGGTGGCCCGATGCCCGGGCAGGGCCATGGCGTCCATGCCGACGCACTTGCGCTCCTCGCACCAGGGCATCAGGTCGCCCATCATCAGCTCGCCGAGACCGATCTGGCGGGCTTCCTCCTCGACGTAGATGTCGTCGACGACGCCGAGGACCGACCCGTCGCCCAGGTGCTCGAGATGGACGACGGCATAGCCCACGATGACACCGTCGATCGTGGCGACCACCACCCGGGCTTCGGCGTCGTCGAGCAGCCCGAGCAGGCCGTCCTCGATCGGCTCGGCACGAGCTTCACGGGCCCGCCAGATCTCGCCGCCCCGCATGGGGGCGAGCTCAGCGATGGCCCCACGGGCCAGCTCGGCGATGCGCGCCACGTCCGTCGCCGTCGCCGTTCGGCACCCTTCTTCCACCTAGGAACGGCTGCGTAGCTGGTCGATCCGGGTGAGGACCGTCTTGCGGGCCCGGGTGGCCTCCTCGTAGCGCCGCACCGCCTCGAGCTCCTCGGTGGACAGCCCCTCGAGCCGGGGCACGACCTGGGAGGCGGAGAGCGTGTCGTAGCCCGGGATGGCCAGCGAGGACGACGAGGGCGCCGCCGGCGCCGCTGGGCCCGATGCCGAGGCGAGGTTCGGTGAAGCGGCGCTGGCGGGCGTCGAGGTGGCCGTGGGGCCGTGCCCGTTGCCGGGCGTGGGCCCCGCGCCCCAGGACCGGCCGGGCCCGCCTGCGGCCGATCCTGCGCCGGTGCTGTTCTGCTGGCGCAACCGATCGAGGACCTTCTCGGCCCGGCGCTGGCCCTGGCGCACCGCCATCTCGCCGACCATGCGGGCGACGGTCACCTGCCCGCCCATGCGCTGGCGGCCCTTCTCGGCGAGCTTGGGCAGCAGGTCTCGGGCCTCCAGGAGAAGCCCGAGTGGGGCGTAGACCAACACATCGAGAAGCTGCTCGGCGGGGTCGTCCTGGCGGGGGCGCATGGGTCCAGCCTAGGACCGGCGGGAACGCTGTTCAGACCGAGGCGCCGGCGCCGCTCAGACGCAGTCCCGGCAGAACATCCGCTCGGGGTCGGCCAGCTGGCTCGGGTGCTTGACGAGGAAGCACGACTGGCAGACGAACTCGCCCGGGCGCTTCGGGAGCACCTTGGTCGAGCCCTCGGCCCGGTCCTCGGCGTCCGGGACCTCGTCCTCCTCGTCCTCCTCCTCGTCGGCGACGACGAGGCGGTCCTTCAGGATGACGTCGAGGCCGGCCTCCACGTCGTCGGGGTCGATCTCGTCGTCCTCTTCGTCCTCCTCGTCGTCGTCGCCGGCCGCGGGCACGACGGGGACGACGTCGGCGTCGGGGACCTCGACGTCGACATCGACGTCGACGTCCTCGACATCGTCGACCTCCAGGACGTCGACGTCGTCCTCCAGAAGGTCGTCCTCGTCGTCGTCGAGCGATTCGAGGTCGACGATATCGGGGTCGTCGGGCTCCTCGACGTCCTCGAGTTCCTCGTCTGGCTCCTCAGGCATGTGCGGCGCGTCCGTTCAAAGGGGGGCTTCGGGGGCGGCAGCATAGACGACGGACCGGTCATTGTCGGTCGCCCGGAAACGAGCGAACGGGACCCGAGAGACCGTTGGTACCGCTCCGTAGCCCTACTCCCGGGACGGTGGCCGGCCCGCGCCCAGGTGTGGGTTGTCAGAACGTTCTCTACTTGGTCCCTCGGGTCCCGCGTTGCCCTCAAGCGCCCCCACCGCGGCACCACCCGGAGGCGGTGCCGAGGCCCACGACCCGGGGGTGTGGGGCGTAAGGGACGTAGGGGAGCATGACGCGGACCCGTCGGGCACGCAAGGCGTCCGACGCTGCCTCTGACCAGCCTCGATGCGCGTTGTCGCAGGTCAGGAGCACCGCGATTTCTGTCTCTAGTTCATGTCGAGACTTGTCCGCCGGGCACGGTCCGCCGCGCCTCGGCCCGGCGCTCCCCCGGGAGCCGCTCCAGGCCGGTGCCGGCCTCGCTGTGGTCGACGAAGCGCATCAGCCCGGCCACGATCCGGTGTCCGGCCTGCTCGGCGATGAGGCGGTGCATCTCCTGGCAGATCCGCCGGTACGAAGGGTGGCCCGCCGGCGAGGTGCGCAGCTCCAGCATGTGCAGCGCCTCCCGGGCGTTCAGCTCCATGGAGTAGCGCAGGCGGTAGGCCAGCGCAACGGCGTAGGCGGCCTGGGAGGGCAGTTGCTCCTCCATGGCGTCGTGGAGCGCGGCCGAGGCGGCCATCGCCTCCTCGAAGCCCCCGGCGGCCCCTGCGGCGACCACGTCGTCGGCCATGACGTAGCCGTGGCGGGGGGTGAGCGTCTGCCACTGCACGGTGAGCATCCGGTGGCGCTGGAGGTCCCGGAACGCCCCGTAGTCGGACAGCACGTCGAAGCGGTAGGTCACGTGCTCCAGGGCCCGTCCCGGCTTGTGGCGACGGTTGACCCGCTCCCCCACGTAGGCGTCGGCCACCGCCTGGCGCTCGTCGGCGGACAGCGTCCGCACCCGGGCGAGGATCTGGTCGTCCGGCAGGTCGACGTACGGGTACAGCATCGCCGCCAGCAGCTTGTCCTCGCCGTCCGGGTCGAAGTCGACCAGGGTGACGGCCGCACGGGGCTCCGGCGCCACGCCCGCGAACAGGCGGGCGGCCGCGTCGGCGGCGCCGCGGGAGGTGGCAGCCAGGTACGCGGTCCAGTCCCCGCCCCGGTCGGCGCGGTCGAGGCGGGTCAGGAAGGAGGGGATGACCTTGCGCAGCTCGGCCACCATGAGCTCGGCGTAGGCCCGGGCCTCGGGCAAGGGGTGGCCGCGCATGCGCAGCAGCAGCAGCTCGTAGGCCTGTCCGCTCCCGTAGATGCCGACGTTGGACAGCGCCGCGGCGGGCAGGATCCCCCGCAGGGCGTCGAAGGACTTGGCCTTGATCGACTGGCGGTACACGAAGTCTGAGTCGGTCGGCTCCTTGGGATAGGTGGCCCGGTAGAAGTCGCCCATCACCGGGACCAGCGACCGGTAGGTGTCGAACAGGTGGTCCAGGTCGGCGACGTAGCGGGTGCCGAGGGGCGACGCCAGGACAGCCGGGTCCCGGTGGTAGCGGTAGCGGCCGCCGAGGCGGGCGTCGTAGGCGACGTAGCGGGTCGACTGCTCGAGGTAGGCCATGAGCCGGCCCCACTCCAGGACCTTGGTCAGCAGGTTCGACGCCTGCTCGCAGGCCAGGTGGACGCCGCCGAGCTGGGCCACCGAATCGTCGCCGTACTCGGTGAAGACCTTTTCGTACAGGGCCTCGGCCCGCTTGACCCCCACGGTGGCGTCGATGGAGGCGTCGCCGTCGGTGTCGAGGTCCCCGACGAACTCGTCCAGGAACAGTCGGCGGAGGCTCTTGTGCGACCGGGAGTAGCGGGCGAAGAGGGCGCCCTTGACCACCTCCGGCAGGTTGACGAGGGCGAAGACCGGCCCGTCGAGGTTCGTGAAGTAGCGCCGGAGGACGTCGGCCTCCTGGTCGGACCAGCTCTCGACGACGTAGGGATGCATGCGGACCGGGAGATTACGGTCCCGAGCCGAACGCAGCGCGGACCTCCCCCACCGCGCCCGAACCGAGCCACAGGTCGAGGACGGTCATCGCCATGGCCTTGGCCCCGTCGAGCACGGCCCGGTCGCCGTCGGCGGAGGCGGCCCAGCGGGCGAAATCGGCCGAGTGCAGCGACACGTCGGGCGGGCTCACCGCGATCATCGGGTGGATCGACGGGACCAGGTGGCTGACGTTGCCCATGTCCGTGCTCGCCACCACGCGAGTGGTGCCGGCGGGGACGGCGATCGGCCGGCCGAGCGCCGAGCTGTTGGCCGAGTACAGGTCGATGAGGGCCGGGTTGGTGCGAAGGTCCGAGTACTCCGGGCAGGTCGGGTGGACCTCGATGCGGCAGCCGGCGGCGGCCGCCCCCCCTTCCAGGCACGCCAGCACCCGGGGCTTGAGGGCCTGGAGGCTTTCGATGGTGCCCGACCGCACGTACCACTCGGCCACGGTGTGGTCGGGGACGATGTTCGGCTTGTCGCCGCCCCGGGTGAACACACCGTGGATGCGCTCGGTGGGGGCGATGTGCTGGCGCAGCGCGGCGACCGCGTTGTACCCGAGGACCATGGCGTCGAGGGCGTTGCGGCCGCGCTGGGGCGAGGCCGCGGCATGGGCGCCCTGGCCGAAGTACTCGACCCGCCAGGTGGCGATGGCGATGACGTCCGCCTCGGTCAGGTCGAGCCCGGCGGGATGGACCATCAGGGCGGCGTCGACGCCGTCGAACGCCCCCCGCTCGGCCATCAGCACCTTGCCCCCGCCGCCCTCCTCGGCCGGCGTGCCGAGCACGACCAGCCGCCCCCCGGCCTCGTCGGCCAGCGCCCCGGCGGCCAGCCCGGCGCCCAGCCCGGCGGCGGCGATGATGTTGTGGCCGCAGGCGTGGCCGATGCCGGGAAGGGCGTCGTACTCGCAGATCACGGCCACCGTGGGCCCGTCGCCCGAGCCCGACCGGGCTTCGAAGGCGGTGTCCAGCCCGTACACGCCGGCTTCGGTGCCCAGCGCCGACGCCAACAGATCGGCGGCGAAGCGCTCCTCGAAGACCAGCTCGGGATGGCCGTGGATGCGGTGCGAAACCTCGAGGAGGAGGTCGGCCCTACGGTCGACCTCCTCCTGCACCCGCACTTTCGCTGCTTCCAGGTCCATCCCGGCCAGGGTAGGTCGTGGCCGGGACGGGCGGTGAGGGAGCTAGCTCTTGAACTTGTCGGCGACGTCGTCCACGACGTCCTTGACCTTGCCCTTGCCCCGGTCGACCTTGCCGTCGCGCTTCATGTCGTCGTTGTCGGTGATGTCGCCGGCCGCTTCCTTGACGCGTCCCTTGAGGTCATCTGCGTTGTCGACCATGCGGTGTCTCCTTGTGAGGTGGTACCGCTGAGCCTTCCCTTGCCGCCGGCCCGGCTAACTCACGACCGGGTGGCCACCGCGGCGATACCGGTCCGGCCCTTTCAGCTCACCGGGAGCAGCTCGCCGACCGGCAGCGGCTGGTCGACGACGTTGCCGGGCGGCGGCAGCGGGCACGCCCAGGCCGGGTCGTAGGCGCAGGACGGGTTGTAGGCGAAGTTGAAGTCGACCACCAGCCGGTCGCGGTCGCCGCCGAGGTCGGCCCCCTTCACGGTGTCGAGCAAATAGCGGCCGCCGCCGTAGGTGGTGGTTCCGGCCGACGGGTCGCGGACGGGGACGAACAGCCCGCCGCCGTAGCCGGAGAGCCACCAGACGTCCAGGTCGCCCACGCCGGGAACGTGGAGGGTTCCCGTCCGGTCCAGGACGACGATGCCGTCGGAGCCGGTGTCGATCTCCAGCCGCCACGGGGCGACATCGACGTCGACCGCCAGCTCGAAGCGCATCGCCGGGTCGTAGTCGGCGACGGGTACGCCGGCGAAGGCCGGGCGATCGGCCGCCGGTACGGGCGACTGGGGGTGGCGGGCGAGCAGGTCGTCGCGGGTGACGCGCCACAGGGCGTGGGCGGTCGGCGGATCGGGCTCGGCCCGCACCGCGGCGTAGAGGGCGGTCACCCGCCGGCGCCAGTCCAGCAGCGACAGGGCGCCGTGACCGGCGGTCACCCCTCTTCGCCGCTCCATTCCCGGTCCTCGCGGTCCCAGGTCTCGTTGCGGGACTCGACCCGGTCCTTCCAGTGCTCGGCCGCCTCCCGGGATTCGTAGGGCCCCATCCGGTCCTCCGGCGCACACGTCCCTGTCTCGGCGCCCTCCGCCCGCTCGTGCTTCAAGCACCAGTACCACGTCCCGGTCATGGGCCCCCCTCTCCTGTCCCTACGCTACGCGCCCGCCTCGCCGACCCCGGCCGCCACATCGCCGGCTGGCGGTGATCAAGGGTTCAAGGATTCGCGCCGACTGGTCGATACCAGAGTGCGAGCACCGGGGGGGGGTGAGCGTCACGACAACGACCACCGCACAGTCCGAGCACGACCAGCCCCGACGCTTCGGCACCCGGTTCCGGGCGACCCGGCTCCTGAAGGCGGCAACGGCGGGGCAGACGCTGCGCGGCGTCGACCTGGAGACCGAGGCCGAGGTCGTGATCCGTACCGTCGCCGGGCCGGAAAGCTCGGCAACCCTGGCCCGGCTCGACGAGGCGCTGGCGGCGATGGCCAGCCTGGACGGCACCGACGTCGTCCGTCCGCTGGCTGTGGGCCGCCAAGGCCGGTTCTTCTACCTGGTCACGCCCTACGTCCCGGGCATCACCCTGGAGCACCACCTCGAAGCCGGCGCCCTCGACCTCGGCGCCGCCCTCCTGGTCGGCCGCCGGATGCTGGAAGATCTGGCCCAGGCGCACCACCGCGGCTTCGTGCACCGCGACGTGCGCCCGTCGAACGTGGTCGTCTGGGCCCCCGAACGCGAGGTCCGGCAGGCCACGCTGGTCGACCTCGGCGTCTCCAGGCTCCGCGAAATCGCCGGGTCGGTGCCGGAGGCGGGTCTCCGCACCGCCCGGTACACCTCGCCCGAGGCGGCCGGCCTGGTCGCCCACGACGTCGACGAGCGGGCCGACCTCTACTCGGTCGGCGCCGTGCTGTACGAGTGCGTGGCCGGGCGACCTGCGTTCGCCGCCGACACGGTGAGCGAGGTCCTCCGCCAGCACGTGACGGAGTCCGTCCCGAGCCTGCGCGCCCTCGGCGTCGTCGTCCCCGCCGCCCTGGACGAGGTGCTGCAGCGGCTCCTGGCCAAGGAGCCCGCGGGCCGGTACTCCTCGGCGGCCGCCGCCCTCGCCGATCTGGACCAGATCGCCAGCGCTCTCGAGTGGGGTCGCACCGCGCCGGACCTGGTCGTCGGTGCCCTCGACTCCCGCCACACCCTCGTCCAGCCCGCCTTCGTCGGGCGGGACGCCGAGCTGGCCGCCATCGAGCTCCAGCTCTCGCGGGCAGCCGACAACCGGGGCGGGCTGGTGCTCGTCGAGGGCGAGTCCGGGGGTGGCAAGACCAAGCTGCTCGACGAGCTGGCCCAGCGCAGCGCCGAGCACGGCGTGTGGGTGCTGCGGGGCCAGGGCGTCGATCGCGCCGCCCAGCGGCCCCTGCAGGTGTTGGACGGCGTGGTCGACGAGGTCACCCGCCGGGCGAGCGGTGACGCCACGTTCGCCCGGGCTCTGCGCGAGGCCCTGTCGTCGCACCTGGAGGCGGCGATCGACGCCCTCCCCCGGCTTGGCGGAGTCCTCGGGCCCACGGAAGCGGGCTCGCTCGGTCCGGCGGCCTACGGGGAGGCGCGTTCGCTTCCGGCGCTCACTGCCTTCCTGGACGCCCTGGGAGGCGCCAGCAGTCCGGCCCTCGTCATCCTGGACGACTGCCAGTGGGCGGACGAGCTGACGCTGAAGTTGGTGACCCACTGGGCGACCCACCGCCCCGCGCCGTCGGGAAAGCGCCGGGTCGTGGTCGTCGCCGCCTTCCGGTCGGAGGAGGTCGCCGGCGGGCATCCGCTCCGCAAGCTGGACCCCGTCGCCCACGTCGTGCTGCCCCCGTTCGGCGCACCCGAGATGCGCCGGGTCCTCGTCTCCATGGCCGGCCCCCTGCCCGAGGAGGCAGTCGAGGTGGTCAGCCGGCTCTCGGCGGGCAACCCGTTCATGGCGACCGCAGTGCTGCGCGGCGTGGTGGAGACCGGGGCGCTCGTGGAGGGCGTCACCGGCTGGGAGGTCGCGGCCGAGGCCATGGCCGACGTCCAGACAAGCCGCCACGCCGGTGCCTTCCTCGCCCGGCGGCTGGAGCTGCTGCCCGCCGCGGCCCGCCGGATGCTGTCCGTCGGCGCGCTGCTGGGCAAGGAGTTCGACGCCGACCTGGCCGCGTCCCTGAGCGGCCAGGTAGCCGAGGCCGCCGCGGCGGCGATCGGCGAGGCCCGCGACCGCCACATCCTGTGGTCCGAGGACGGGCGGTGCACGTTCGTCCACGACAAGATCCGCGAGACGCTGCTCTCGCAACTGTCCGAGACGGACCGTCGGGGCCTGCACCGCGCCGCCGCCCTGGCCCTGCAGTCCGACGGGAACGATCGGGTGTTCGAGCTGGCCTACCACTTCGACGCGGCCGGGGACGCGGACCAGGCCCTCCCCTACGCGCTGGTCGCCGCCGACCGGGCCCGGTCGAGGCATGCGCTGGAGGTGGCCGAACGCCACTACCGGATCGCCCAGCGCGGCGCCGGCGGCGCCGACGGTCGCACCCGTCGCCAGGTGGCCGAGGGCCTGGGCGACGTGCTGATGCTGCGAGGCCAGTACCAGGAGGCGGCCCACCACCTCGGTGCCGCGGCCGCGCTGGCCGACGACGTCGTCGAGCAGGCCGAGATCGAAGGCAAGCTGGGCGAGCTGGCCTTCAAGCGGGGCGACGTGACCACGGCGAGCGAAGCCGTCGAGCGCGCCGTCCGCCTCCTGGGCCGACGCATGCCCCGGCGCAACATCGGGTTCCTGGCGTCGGCCGTCGGCGAGATCGTCGTCCAGCTGCTGCACACCCTGCTGCCCCGCCTGTTCGTCTCCCGCCGCCGTCCCGATGGCGCGCGAGCCGAGCTGCTCGCCGTCCGCCTGTACAGCCGCCTGGCCTACATCTACTGGTTCCAGCGGGGTCGCGTGCCATGCCTGTGGGCCCACCTACGGGAGATGAACCTGGCCGAGCGGTACCCGCCGTCGCCGGAGCTGGCCCAGGCCTACTCCGAGCACGCCCCGGTGATGACGATGGTCCCCTGGTTCTCCCGGGGCCAGGCCTACGCCGAGCGATCCCTGCAGATTCGGACCGACCTCGGCGACGTCTGGGGCCAGGGCCAGTCGCTGCACTTCATCGGTGTCGTGCAGTACGCGTCGTCGCGGTTCCAGGACTGCATCGACAACTGCCGGCGGGCCGCGGCCCTGCTCGACCGTACGGGCGACTGTTGGGAGGCCAACACGGCGAAGTGGCACATCGCCTTCGCCCTGTACCGGCTGGGCGACCTCGCCGCCGCGGTCGACGCCAGCCGTCTCGTGCGCCGGGCCGCGGTGGAGATCGGCGACCACCAGGCCGCGGGAATCGCCCTCGGCGCATGGTCCAAGGCGTCGGCCGGCGACATCTCCGAAGAGCTCGTGCACGGCGACATCGAGCGGCTGGGCGCGGACGTCCACACCGCGGCCGAGGTGCTGCAGGCCGAAGCGGTGCGCCTGCTGGGCGAGGACCGCCCCGACGACGCCGCGGCCGTCCTCGACCGGGCCGCCCGCATGGTGGCGGCCAAGGGGCTCAAGCAGGAGTACGTGGCCCCCATCCAGCCCTGGCTGGCAACCGCGTTGCGCCGCTCGGCCGAGGCGTCGGCACCGTGGTCGCCCCGGCGCCGCCAGCTCATGCGCCGAGCGCTGCGGGCCGCCCGCCGGGCCCGGCGGCTGGCCCGCAGCTACCGGAACAACCGGCCCCACGCCCTGCGGGAGAGCGCGCTCCTCGCGGCCATGGGAGGCCACCGCCGCAGGGCCCGGCGTCGCTTCGACGAGTCGTTGCACGTCGCCGAGCGCCAGGGGGCGGCCTACGAGCACGCCCAGACGCTCCTCGCCCGGGGCCTGATCGGCGCCGACTTCGGCTGGAGCGGAGCCGACGCGGACGTCGCGGCCGGCCGCCGGGCGCTGGTCGACCTGGCGCCCCCTCACCCAGCCAGGGGGACCGACGGTGGCCAGGTCACCCTGTCGCTGCTCGACCGCTTCGACTCGCTGCTGAGCGTCGGCCAGCAGATCTCGTCCGCTCTCACCCCCTCCGCCGTTCACGCCGCGGTCCGGGAGGCGGCGCTGGTCCTCTTGCGAGCCGAGGACTGCGCCGTCCTCGGACTGGGCCCGGACGATCCCCGGCGGATCACCGTGGCCGCGGGCCGGATCGGCCACCCCTACAGCCGCGACCTCGTCGACCGGGCCCTCGCCGCCGGCCGCCCGGTGGTCGAGGAACGCTCGGCGGACGACGACGACGAGCAGGCGACCACCCCGGCCGCTACGAGCGCGGCCGGCGTCCGTTCGGCGCTCTGCGCGCCCGTCTACAACCGTGGGCACGCGGTCGCCTGCGTGTACCTGACCCACGCCCAGGTGGGCGCCCTCTTCGGCGAGGAGGAGGTGCGGCTGGCCGAGTTCATCGCCACGCTGGCCGGAACCGCGCTCGAGAACGCCGAGGGTTTCGCCGAGGTGCAGGCCCTGAGCCGGTCGCTCGAGAAGCGGGTGGACGAACGGACCACCGAGCTGGCCCTCGCCAACCGCCGCCTGACGGAGCGGTCGGAGGCCGTCGCCCTGCTCAAGACCATCGCGGTGGCGGCCAACGAGGCGTCGTCGGTGGAGGAGGCCCTCCAGGTCGGCCTGGACGAGGTGTGCCGGCACACCGGGTGGCCGATCGGCCACGTCTGGCGCATCGCCGACGACGGATCCCGCGAAGCCCTGCCCACGGACATCTGGCACCTCGACGACCCCGTGCGGTTCGCCGCATTCCGCCGGGCGACCGAGGCGGCGACGCCCTTGCTGGCGGGCTCGGGCCTGCCCGGCGAGGTGGCGGCGACCGCCAGGCCGGCGTGGGTCGGCGACGTGACCGTCGACGGCGATTTCGTCAGGAACGCGCCCGGTGCCGACCTGGGCGTGCGCGCCGGCCTTGCCGTGCCTCTGCTGACCGGCCAGGACGTCGTGGGCGTCCTGGAGTTCTTCTCCCCCGACGTGCTGGGGACCGACCCGGCCCTCGTGGACCTCGTCGCCCAGGTGGGAACGGAGCTGGGCCGGGTGGCCGAGCGCAAGCTCGCCGAGGAGGCGCTGCGTCGGAGCGAGGAGCGCACCCGGTCGATCCTGGCCGCGGCCAACGACGCCTTCATCGGCATCGACCAGGACGGCCTGATCACCGACTGGAACGACAGCGCCGAAGCGATCTTCGGATGGCCGGCGAGCGAGGTCGTCGGGCGGCCTCTCCGGCAGACCATCGTGCCGGCCGGAGCCCGGGCCGCCCACGAGGAAGGCCTGCGGCGCTTCCTGCAGACGGGCGAGGGCCCGATGCTGGGCCGGCGGGTGGAGCTGACCGCCCTGCACCGGACCGGCCGCGAGTTCCCGGTCGAGCTGTCGATCTGGACCACCGTCACCGGAAAGCGCCATGCGTTCAGCGCGTTCGTGCAGGACATCACCGACCGCAAGCGGACCGAGCAGGCGCTGGCCGTGGCCCGGGACCAGGCCATGGAGGCGTCCCGGCTGAAGTCGCAGTTCCTGGCCACGATGAGCCACGAAATCCGCACGCCGATGAACGGGGTCATCGGCCTGGCCGGGCTCCTCCTCGACACCGACCTGTCGCCGCAGCAGCGGCCCTACGCCGAGGGCCTCCGGGCCGCGGGCGAGTCGCTGCTCGAGGTCATCAACGACATCCTCGACTTCTCCAAGATCGAGGCCGGCAAGCTCGTGCTGGAAGAGGTCGGCTTCGACCCCCGCCAGCTCGTCGAGGACGTCGTCGCCCTCCTGGCCGAGAGCGCGTCGGCCAAGGGGGTCGAGCTGGTGGGCGTCTGTTCGACCGACCTGCCGGACACGCTGCGGGGCGACCCGGCCCGCCTACGCCAGATCCTGGTCAACCTGGCCTCGAACGCGGTCAAGTTCACCGACGCCGGCGAGGTCGTCGTGCGGGTGGACCCGACAGGGGCACCGATCCCGGACTGGGTCACCGTCGCCCTGGAGGTGACCGACACCGGGATCGGGATCGACCCCGCCCACCAGGCCCACATCCTCGAACCCTTCTCCCAGGCCGACGCCTCGACGACCCGCCGTTACGGGGGGACCGGCCTCGGCCTCGCCATCTGCCGGCAGCTGGCCGAGGCCATGGGCGGGACGATGAGCCTCGACAGCGCTCCTGGCCGAGGCAGCACCTTCCGCGTGCGGGTCCCCCTGCGGCGGGAGTGGGAGGCCGACCCGCGCCCGGCGGGCTCGGACCGCCTGATCGGTGTGCCGGTACTGGTCGTCGACGACAACGCCAGCAGCCGCTCCGCGCTCCTCGCGCAGGTGACCAGGTGGGGCATGTCGGCTGTGGTCGCCGAGGACGGGGCCGCCGGGCTCGACGCCGTTGCCTCCGCGGCCGGCGAGGGCCGGCCCTTCGCGGTGGCCATCCTCGACGCGTCGATGCCGGGCATGGACGGCGCCGAGCTCGCCGCCCTCATGGCCGCGGATGCCAACCTCTCGGCGACGCGGGTCGTCCTGCTGTCGACCCGCCGAGCTCTGGAGTCGACCGCCTCGGGGCGGACGGGAATCGCCGCCGTCGTGGTCAAGCCGGTCCGCGAGGCCGAGCTGCACGACGCCCTCGTCCGGGTCCTTTCACCGCCAGAGCCCGACCGTCCCGCGGTCGACGACGGCCGCCCTGCGCTTGCCAACGGGGCGGCGGGGCACGGTGAGCGGGGGCGCATCCTCGTCGTCGAGGACAACACCACCAACCAGATGGTGGCGACCGGGCTGCTGGCCAAGCTCGGCTACCAGCCCGAGGTGGTGTGCGACGGCCGCCAGGCGGTGGACGCCGTCCGTCGGAACCGGTACGTCGCCGTGCTCATGGACTGCAACATGCCGGTGATGGACGGCTACGAGGCCACCCGGGTCATCCGGGCCGAGGAGGCCGACGGGCCGCACGTGCCCATCATCGCCATGACCGCCGGGGCCATGGTCGGCGACCGGGACCGGTGCCTCAGCGTCGGCATGGACGACTACGTGCCCAAGCCGGTCAAGCTGGGCGACCTGGAGCGGGCGCTGTCACCCTGGAGCGCGGCGGCCGCGGGCGGATCTGCGCCCGGCGAGATCGACGGCGACCAGCTCCACACGCTCTGGGCACTCGACGGCGGGGACGGCAACTTCCTGTCCAGCCTGATCGATTCGTTCGTGGCCTCTTCGGCGGAGGCGCTGCCCGCGATGGCCGCCGCCGTCGAGGCGGGAGACATCGTGCGCCTGGCCAAGGAGGCGCACCGGTTCAAGGGCGAAGCGGCGACCTTGGGTGCCACCGGCCTGGCCGACCTGTGCCGGGAACTGGAAACGCTGGACGCGCCCCTGGACAAAGCGGCCGGCACCGACCTCGTGACCCGGGCCGCGGCGGAGATGCACCGGGTGCGGGCCCGGCTCCAAGCGGCGTTGGAGGACGCCCAGGTCGCGCCGTGATGCGGGGGGAACGGGCGGACGCCCGGCGGCGCGCCGACCGGAGATGATCCGGCCGCAGCCGACCTCGGGCGCTACCTCTTGATGGTCTTGATGATCTTGCCCTGCGCGTCGCTGGTGTAGACGACGACCTTGCGCTTCCTGCCGTGGAACGTCGGCAGTTCGGTCACCTGGTAGCCGTTGGCGCTCACCTGCGCCTGCGGCGCAGCCTGCGGCGGGGCGGCCTGCTCTTTGTTGCGCTTCGATCGGAACATGCCGGCGATTCTGGCCGCCACCTCGGGCACCGTCAAGGAAGTCCACCGAAACACACGAGGTGCGCTGTAAGTGTCCCGAACATCTATATGTGCGTGGTGTTTGCGGTCCGAGTCCGTGTCAGGCATCAGTGTCGGCTGGGATTCGACAGACTCTGGTCATGACCGCGGAGGTTGCCTCGGACGTGCTGCGGGACTTCGACCAGTTCCTCAACGAGGCGATCGCCGCCTTCAGCTTCGCCCGGCTGGGCCTGCGCTCGGTGGCCGAGACGACGGCCGCGCTGGCCACCATGGCGCAGAACCCGGACCCGATGCACTACATCGGCGTCGGCGACCCGACCGATCCGGAGTCGTTCTGGGCGTGGCGACGCTCGGAGCTGCTGTGGCAGGTCGCCCAGGACGGACCCGCGGAGACCCGTCTCGGCCACCAGTGGATCGCCTACGTCTACGCCGGATGGCAGGAGGCGTA
>DATASA010000184.1:0-11775 GCA_036269435.1 Acidimicrobiales bacterium
GACCCTGGCCCAGTGCCGCTCGCCCGGCGTCGCCGCCCCGCCCCAGGTCAAGCTGTTCCTGCCCCTGCTGAAGGACGCCGGCTGGCTGGACGGGGCCCGGGGCTGACGTTCACGCGGGGAGGCGGCCGAGGTTCGCGCCGGGAGGCGGCCGAGGTTCGTGCCGGCAGGCGGGTACACTCGACGCTCCCGTGGAGCTCGATACCCACAAGGTGCTGGCGGCACGGCTGTGGGCCGTGCGCCGATACCCCTACCTGACGGCGGCGCTGTTCGCGTCGCCGGTCGTGGCGTCCCCCGGCCTGAAGGGCGCGGCCGTCGACGAGGCATGGCGGCTGTACATCGACCCGGAGACCGTGGCCAAGCAGAGCGTCGAGATCCTGGGCGGCCTGCTGGTCCACCACGCCGGCCATCTCGTGCGCGACCACGCCGGCCGGGCCAAGAGCATGGGCGTGGAGCGCAAGATGAACAAGGACTGGGCGCTGGCCGCCGACGCCGAGATCAACGACGACCTCATCGGCACCGGCCTGCGCCTGCCCGACGACCGGGTGGTCCCCCACGAGCTGGGCTGGAAGCCGGGCCGGCTCGCCGAGGAGTACTACCACGCCCCCCACCTGGACACCGAGAGCGAGCCCGACTGCGGCAGCGGCTCGGACGGCCGGGTCCGCGACTGGGAGCTGCGGGGCGAGCAGGGCAGCGGGCTGCCCCCCGGCGAGCAGCACCTGCTGCGGTCGCAGGTCGCCAGCGAGGTCCTGAGCTATTGCCGGGAGGGCGTCGGCCGGCTGTCGGCGGGTTGGCGGCGGTGGGCCGAGGACATGCTCGACCCCAAGGTCGACTGGCGACGGGTGCTGGCGGCCGAGATCCGCAAGGGGCTGTCGACGGTGAGCGGCAAGGTCGACTACACGTACCGGCGCCCGTCCCGGCGGGCGTCGTCCAGCCCGGACATCGTCCTGCCCGCGCTCGAGCGGCCGGTCCCCGAGGTCCTCGTGCTGTGCGACACGTCGGGCAGCATGTGCGACGAGGAGCTGGCCACCGTCCTGGCCGAGGTCGACGGCCTGCTCAAGGGCGTGGGCCTGGCCCGCAACCGGGTCCGGGTCATGGCCGTCGACGCCGCGGTGCAGACGGTGCAGCAGGTCACCAGCGCCCGGCAGCTCAACCTGGTCGGCGGCGGTGGCACGGACATGGGCGCCGGCCTGGTGGCCGCGGGCCGGCTGCACCCGAGACCGTCGGTCGTCGTCGTGCTCACCGACGGCATGACGCCGTGGCCGGCGCAGGCGCCCAAGGGCATGCAGGTCGTCGTGGGCATGATCGCCAACCGGGTCCAGGGCGGGCGACCCTGGCCCGCCCCTCCGTGGGCCCGGGTCGTGCCTATCGACGCCGCGGCCTGAGTGTGCGCCGCAAGTCCCGCTGGTACGACGCGGTCCCCGACGCCACGGCGGTGATCGACTGCGAAGGCGAGCCGCACCGCGTCACCTGGCGGCGGGGGAAGGTGGTGCTGGAGGCCCACGACCTGACGTCGGAGCGGACCATGCTCGCCTTCGGAGGCGACCTGTGCCCCTGCATGCGGGTGCTCGAGATGTGGGTCGAGCAGTTCCGCATGCCGCCCGACCTGTTCACCCAGATGCCCACGTGGCTGGGTGAGAACGCGTTCCTGGTCCCGACCGAGCTGGCCGAGCAACGCCGGCTGGCCATGGTGGTCTCGTGGGACCGGCTCTGGCGCTTCGAGTCCTGGCTGCCGAACAGGCAGGCCAGGCTGCTGGACGAGGCGATCAAGGTCCAGGCCCTGCCCCACCTGCGGGCCCACCTCAACGCGTGGAAGGCCCGAACGGGCGCCCGGGTCATCTCCGGCTGCCAGGTCGGCCTGGCCCGCGGCCCCGAGACCGCGGTCGTCGAAGGGACCACGGACCGGGTCGCCATGCGGGCCACGGCCCGCCTGCACCCCCGCTGGCTGGTCGACGTCCAGCCCCGGGCCGTCGCCGTCGTCGAGGACGCCTTCGTCGTCGAGCTGACCGAGGCCACCTCGGTCGACGACCTGTTGGTCAGCGCGGTCCGATGGGAGCCGAACGGGCCGGGCACGTGGGCGACGGTGGCGGCGCCGGCCCGCATTCGGAGGGAACCGGCGACCGGCGGCGATTGGCACCTCACCTGGGAGGAACGATGAACAGCGCGGCGGACATCCCCCGGCCCGGCACGGGCACGGGCACTGGGACGGGCATGGAGATCGCGGCCGAGCAGGCGGTGGTCGACCGGGCCTACCGGCGGCTGGAGGACATGCGGGCCGAGGCCAGGGCCCTGGCCGACGACGTCCTCGAGCACGGCGCGGGCGGCACCTTCGCCAACCGGATCGAGCGCGACGTCCGGATGGAGACGACCGGCCGGCGGCTGGCCGACCTCCAGGTCGGCGAGGCGGGGCTCGTGTTCGGCCGGATCGACCCCGACGACGGCGACCACCTCTACATCGGACGGGTCGCCATCGCCGACGAGGAGAACGAGCCGCTCGTGGTCGACTGGCGGGCTCCGGCCGCCGAGCCGTTCTACCGGGCCACGGCACGCCACGCCATGGGCCTGGCCCGCCGCCGCCACCTGATCATGCGGGGCCGCCGCGTCGTCGGGATCGATGACGAGCTGCTCGGCGACCGCGCCGAGGCCGTCCTCGACGACCCGGAGATGGTGGTGGTCGGCGAGGGCGCGCTGCTGGCCGCGCTCGACCGGTCACGCACGGGCCGCATGGGCGACATCGTGGCCACCATCCAGCGCGAGCAGGACGAGATCATCCGGGCGCCGCTGGCCGGCATCCTCGTCGTCCAGGGAGGGCCGGGCACCGGCAAGACCGCCGTCGCCCTGCACCGGGCCGCCTACCTGCTCTACACCCACCGCTTCCCGCTGGAGCGGGCCGGGGTGCTGCTGGTCGGCCCCAACCGCATCTTCCTCCGCTACATCGAGCAGGTGCTCCCGGCCCTCGGCGAGCACAGCGTGGCCCTGGCCACGCCGGCCACGCTGGTGGGCGTCGCCGTACGCGCCACCGACCCGCCGCCCGTCGCCCGCCTCAAGGGCGACCCCCGCATGGCGGGCGTGATCGCCCGGGCCGTGGACGACCGGGGGCGTGGCCTGCCCCGGGAGGCGGTGGTGCTGTGGAACGGCGCCCGCCTGACCCTGTCGTCGGAGGCGTCGTGGCGCATCGCCGCCCAGGCCAAGCGCCGGCCCGGCAGCCACAACGCCCGTCGGGCCACCGTCGAACGCCTCGTCGCCCGCCACCTGCACCGCCAGGCCCGGGAGGACGAGGACTGGGACCGCTTCGAGGAGGCCATGCGCCGGGAACGGACGGTCCGGGAGGCGCTGGAGCGGATGTGGCCGGTGCTGACCCCGGTCGACCTCCTCCACGACCTCTTCGGGTCGGCCGCCCTCCTGCGCTCGGCCGCAGGCAAGGCGCTGACCGAGGACGAACAGCGGCTGCTCCTGCGCACCCGCAGCTCCCGGGTCAGCGAGGTGGCCTGGACCGAGCCCGACCTGCCCCTCCTCGACGAGGCGTCGGTCCGGCTCGGGCCCCGGCCGGCGCGAGCCCGTGGCCGCCGGGGCGACGACGAGGGCGCCCGCAGCTTCGAGCGCCAGCGGGTCATGGCCGACCTCCCCGATCTGGACCAGCAGATGCGCCGGGACGTACTCCGCCATCTGGAGGCGGGCGAGGATCCGGCGGGAGACGCCGAAATCCCCGACCCCCGCACCCGAACCTACGGGCACATCCTGGCCGACGAGGCCCAGGACCTCTCCCCCATGCAGCTGCGCATGTTGGCCCGGCGCTGCCCCGGCGGCTCCATGACCCTCGTCGGCGACCTCGGCCAGGCCAGCGGCCCCTGGGCACCGTCGTCCTGGGACGATGTCCTGACCCACCTGCCCGTACGCCGGCCGCCGGCGAAGACGGAGCTGTCGGTGAACTACCGCACGCCGTCGGAGGTCATGGATCTGGCCGCCCGGGTCCTCGCCGCCGCGACTCCCGGGCTGGCCCCGCCCACCTCCGTCCGCCGCGCCGGCCTCGACCCGATCTTCACGGAGGCCGCGGCCGGGACGTTGGCCGCCGCGGTGGCCGCTGCCGCCAGACGGGAGGCCGAGGCGGTCGGCGACGGCAAGGTCGCGGTCATCTGCCCGGCGTCGCTGCTCGACGCCCTGCGCCCGGCCCTGCCGCCGGTCCCCGAGGGCGTCGGTGTGCTCGACGCGCCGGTCGCCCTGCTCGACGTCGACCAGGCCAAGGGCCTGGAGTTCGACTCGGTGCTGCTCGTCGAGCCGTCCGCCATCGTCGCCGAGGGCCCGGGTGTGACCGGCCGCCGGGCCCTGTACGTCGCCATGACCCGGACGACCCGGCGGCTGCACATCGTCCACGTCGACCCGCTCCCGCCGGAGCTGGTCCGTGCCGATGCCAGAATGGCCGGGTGACCGCCTCTCCTCCGGCGCCCACCTGGGCCATCGAGCCGGTCGGGCCCCTCCACGGCGACGTCCGGATCAGCGGTTCGAAGAACGCAGTCAGCAAGCTGATGGTGGGGTCGCTGCTCGCCGAGGAGCCCAGCACGATCAGCAACGCCCCCGAGCTGCGGGAGGTCGAGATCACCGCCGGCATGCTGCGGTCGGTCGGCGCGTCGGTCGACATCGAGGGCGACGAGGTGACCGTCGACCCGGGCTCGGCCGGCGACAGCCGGGTGCCGGTCTCCTACAGCGGCCTCAACCGGATGTCCGTGCTGCTGGTCGGACCCCTCCTCCACCGCATCGGGGAGGCCTTCGTCCCTTTCGTCGGCGGCGACCGGATCGGGCCCCGGCCGCTCGACTTCCACGTCGAGGCCCTGCGCACGTTCGGCGCCGAGGTGGAGGTGACCGACGAGGGCCTCGAGGCCAAGGCGGTCAAGCTGCACGGGGCCCGGATCCGGCTGCCGTGGCCGAGCGTCGGGGCCACCGAGACCGTCCTGCTCACCGCGACCCTCGCCGAGGGCCGGACCATCCTCGAGAACGCGGCCATCGAGCCCGAGGTGGTCGAGCTGGCTCTGTTCCTGCAGCGGATGGGCGCCAGGATCGAGCTGCAGCCCGACCGGCGTTTCGTGATCGAGGGCGTGCCCCACCTCACGGGGGCCGACCAGCGCCTCGGCGGGGACCGCATCGAGGCGTTCTCGTACCTGGTCGCCGGGCTGGCCACCGGTGGCTCCGTGCGCATCACCGGCTGCGCCCAGGAGCGGCTGGTCACCGCCATCACCACCCTCCAGCGCATGGGCACCAGCTTCCGGATCACCGACGACACCATCACCGCCTGGGCCGAGCGGCTCCTGCCCTGCGCGGTCCGGACCAGCCCCCACCCCGGCTTCATGACGGATTGGCAGCCGCCCCTGGTCGTGCTCTGCACCCGGGCCCACGGCATGTCGGTCCTGCACGAGACGATCTTCGAGGACCGGCTGGGTTATATCGACGCCCTGCAGCGCATGCACGCCGAGGTCGAGCTGTTCGACCAGTGCCTGGTGGGCGACCCGTGCCGCTTCCGGGAGACGGGAGCCCGCCACTCGGCCCTCATCCGGGGCGTCTCGCCGCTCCAGGGGGCGGAGGTCGAGATGCCCGACATCCGGGCCGCCTTCGGCTACCTGATCGCCGCGGCCGCCGCCGACAGCCCCTCGGTGCTGCACGGCGTGCACCACCTCGAGCGGGGCTACGACCACGTGTTCGAGAAATTCTCCGACCTGGGCCTGGGCATCCGCCAGCTCGACGGCTGACCACCTCGACGGAAATACCGGTCGGCGGATTTGATTGCGGCGCGCCGGTTTGCCTACGGTGTCGGTACTTCCCCGAGCTGCTGAATCCCCGCGGCCCAACCCCCCTGGAGGTCCTCCCTACTTCGCCACGCCACATCCAGGGTATTTCCGTCTGCACCTCGTAGGGACGACCGGTCCCGAGCCCCCCGCGCTCGCGAGCTGAATGCCGAAAGACGACTGCCCGCATTCCATGCCACACCTGGTGCCTGTTTCAGGCAATGCTCAAGGAGGCGCAAGATGCGCAAGCAACACCGACTCAAGGCGCTCCTCGGGGTGCTTTCCCTTTCCGCCGGCCTGGTGGCCGTGAACCCCCTGGTCGGCGCCACGCCCGCCCAGGCATGGAGCCGCTGGGACGCGCCTCCGACCGCCGACAATCTCGAGGCCCTTCGATGGTGCGAGTCGACCGACGACTACGCCACGGACACCGCCAACGGGTACTACGGCGCCTACCAGTTCTCGCTCCAGACGTGGCAGTGGCTGGGCTACGACGGCTATCCCAGCGACGCCGCCCCCGAGGTCCAGGACCAGGCCGTCCTCGACCTGTACAACTACTCGAACTGGGACTCCTGGCCGTCCTGCTCCCGCTGGCTCGGCTTGAAGTACTGACTGTTCCCGCAGGCGCCGGCGGGGCTGTCCCCGTCGGCGTCTGCGGTCAGGCTTTGATATCGACGGGCACCCCGACGGGGAGCGCCTTGGCCAATTTGGTGATGGCGGCATTGCTCAACCGGATGCAGCCGTTGCTGACACTGCGGCCGAGGCTGGACGGGTCGTTGGTGCCGTGGAGGCCCATCTGGCCCTCACCGCCGCTGAAGTCGAACAGCACCTCGGAGTACCCGGAGAGCGGGTAGGCGTACGGCCCGTAGTAGGGCTGGGTGGAACCGGTCTCGAACAGCCCGGTCGTGTAGAAGTCGCCCTGGGCGGTGGGCGTGGCCGGTGCGCCGACCGCCACCGTGTCCTCCAGGAACACGTCGGTGCCCTTGAACACCGTCAGGTGATGGGCGCTGAGCTGGACTTCGATGTGGAAGTCGTGGGTGGCGACGGTGACCTCGCTGGCCCGGATCCACCCGGTGGACCCGTTGGGCCGCACCGGCAGCAGGACCTTGTACCAGTCGGGCTTCTGGTCCTGGACGAGCAGGACCAGCGTGCTCCCGTCGCTCTGGGGGCTGGCGAGCGACCGGGTGGGCTCGGTCTGGACCGTCGAGTCGTAGATGCCGACGGACGACCCCTTGGCCGTGGCCACGGTGAACAACGGCGACGCGGGCGCGGGCGCGGCCGTCGTCGTCGGCGTGGTCGCTGCCTCCGTCCCTGGCGTGGCCGCCGGAGAGGTGGGGAGGGTGCTCACATGGGGTCGGGGCCCCGAGCTGCAGCCCGCGACCAGGACCATCACCAGGCCGATACCGGCGACGGCTCGGCCCCGCAGCCCTCCACGAGTCATCGTCGACGATGGTACCGAAGCGGGCGGGGCGGCCGCCGCCGCCCCACCCAACTCCTAGACCTGGCCCCGCCAGGCCCCGGTTTCGGCGCCGCGGTCCTCCACGAACGACTTGAAGCGCTTCAGGTCGCCCTCGGTCTGCTTGGACACGAAGCCGAGCTTGTCGCCCACGGTCTCGGCGAGGCCTTCCGGCTCGAACTCCATCTGGAGGTTGACCCGGGTGGTGGCCGCGCCCGCCGGCTCGAACGTGACGATCCCGCCGTTGCCGGTGCCGTCGATGCTGCGCCAGGCGATGCGCTGGTCGGGCTGCTGGTCGACGATCTCGGCGTCCCACTCACGCCGGGCGCCGGCGATCTCTGCCACCCAGTGCAGGCGGGCGTCGTCGAGCTGGGTGACCTGCTCCACGCCCTGCATGAACCGGGGGAACTCCTCGAACTGGGTCCACTGGTTGTACACGGTGGTCACGGGCAGCTCGACCTCGATGGACTTCTCTACCGTCGACATAGGCACTCCTCGGTTGTGTGTGTCGGTCGGGGCGCGGCCTACCCATCCCCCCGGCTTTCATCCGGCTTTTTCGACGGCGACGCCGATCGCCGACGTTGCGGAACGGCCGGGGGCGGCCCGACGTTGTAGGGGATGACAGTTTCCTCCTGGAGGTCGTCATGAGATTCGTGCTCCGCCGCTCGCTCCCGTCCATCGGGGGCCTGGTCGGTCTGCTGCTGCTCGTCGGCTTCGCCGCGGTCGGATTCCTCGGGGCGCCGCTCTGGTTCCCCGTGGCCTTCGCCATCGTGCTCGTCGGCGTCCAATACGCCGTCAACCCGCTGATCATCCAGTGGCTGGTCCCGGCGACGGTCATCCCCCACGACGGCCTGCGCTACGACACCGACCACCCGCTGGGTGCCATCGTCGCCCGCCGCTGCGCCGACGCGGGCGTCCCGCTCGTCACCCTCGGCATCGTCGACGACGGCAACCCGAACGCCTTCACCTTCGGGCGCACGCCGAAGGACGCCCGCATGTGGGTCACCCGTGGCCTCCTCGAACGCCTCGACGAGCGGGAGCTCGACGCGGTCGTGACCCACGAGGTCGGCCACGTCAAGCACTGGGACTTCGCGGTGATGACCGTCGCCGCCGTCATCCCGATGGTGCTCTACCTCACCTACCTCATCGCCCGGGGGAGCAACCGGGCCGAGGCCCGCGCCGTGGCCATCGGGACCTACGCCGCCTACCTGGTCTCCCAGCTCACCCTCCTTGGCCTCAGCCGGGCCCGGGAGACCGCCGCCGACCACTGGTCCTGCGAGTGCACGGGCGACGGCGACGCCCTGGCGTCGGCCCTCGTCAAGGTCGCCTACGGCATGGGTCAGGTCAGCGCGGCCCAGAAGGAAGAGGCCCACGCCCTGATCGCCTCCGGCAAGGAAGGCAAGCGCGAGGCCGCGGCCATGGCCCGCCGCACCCGCCGGGCGCAGTCGATGCGGGCCATGGGCATCTTCGAGCCCCGCTCGGCCGAGGCGCTCCAGGCCGCCTTCGCCCAGGGGATCGACCCCGACCGGGCGCTCGCCGCCATGCGCTGGGACGTGGCCAACCCGTGGGGGGCGACGCTCGAGAAGCTGTCGTCGCACCCGCTCGTCGCCCACCGCATCCTCGACCTCGAGGAGTCGGGCCTGCCGGGCGCTCCGAAGCAGTGGAGCGTGCTGCGGGCCATGGCCGGGGCCTCCCCCGAGCAGGCCTTCGACGCCCGGGCCCGGTTCGCCCGCGAGCTGGCCCTCGCCGTGGCGCCGTGGGCCATGGTCATCGCCGGCGTCGTCTTCGGGTTCCTGCCGGGCAGCCGCTTCGGCATGGGCCTGGCCGTGGCTGTGGCCGGGCTGCTGTTCTTCGTGAAGCAGCACGTCCGCTACCCCGGCGAGCACGCTCCGGTCGACGAGGTCGCCGGCCTGCTGGAGCGCCTCGACGCCGGCCCCGTCGCCGGCATCGGGGTGACGGTGAAGGGCCGGATCGTGGGTCGGGGCATGCCCGGCTACGTCCTGTCGCCCGATCTGGTCGTCGCCGACGCGTCGGGCTTCGTGCCCCTGCTGTACCGCCAGCCTCTCCCCTTCGCCGCCTCCTTCTTCGGCCTCTTCAAGGCCTCGGCGTTCCAGGGCCAGGAGGTCGTCGCCCGTGGCTGGTACCGCCGCCTACCCGGGCCGGCCATCGAGCTGCGCGACGTCCACGCCGCCGACGGTCGCTCGGCCCGCTCCTGGGAGTGGGTCGCCCGCTACGCCGCCGCCGCCGTCATGGTCCTGGTCGGCGTCGGCCTCATGCTGGTCGGCCTGGCCTAGACCCGCTTTCGTCCTCCCCCTCGAACTGGTGACAGGCCCAGGCGTGAGATTCGCACCTGGTGTCACCGGTTCGAGGGAAGGGTCGGGGGTTGGTCGCGTTGCTCGAGCCAGCGGCGGAGGCCGGCGGCGTTGCTGTGGACGCCGTTGAGGGCGGCCATGGTCTGCGTCGGGTCGGCGCCGAAGGCGTCCGCCAGTGCGCGGGCCACGTCGTCGCCCCGGCGCCAGGCCGTCTCCGCCACCGCGGCCCACGCCCGCAGCACGTCCTCGGCCTCACCCAGCAGTTCCTGCGGGTCGCCGTCGAGCAGGCCGTAGTGAGCCAGGGCGAGGGCCGACGGCCGCCGACCGGCGAAGGTCCGCAGCGACCGCACGGCCAGGTCGAGGTCGAAGTCCGGCGGCGGGGTGGCCGGGCGCAGGACGCCGACGTCGGGCAGGCGCACGCCGGCCGCGTCGCCGGCGAACAGCACGCCGGTCTCGGAGTCGTGCAGGGCCAGGTGGTGGCGGGCGTGGCCGGGCGAGTGGACGGCGGTCAGGGCCCGGCCCGCCCCCACCGCGATCTCGTCGCCGTCCTCCAGGGCGACGATGCGCGCGACCGGCGTGGGATCGAGCCGGCCGTACACCTCGTCGAGCATGTCGCCGTAGACACGGGCGGCGGAGGCCACCAGCCGGGACGGATCGGCCAGGTGCCGGGCGCCCGCGGGGTGGACGTACACCGTCGCACCCGGGAAGGCACGGGCCAGGTCACCCACCCCGCCGGCGTGGTCGAGGTGGACGTGGGTGACGACGATGCCGGCCAGGTCCGCCGGGCCGAGGCCCACGTCGCGCAACGCCCGCAGGACCACGGGCACCGACGACTGGCTCCCGGTCTCCACCAGCACCGGTGACGGGCCGGGCACCAGCCACCCGGCGGTGACCCGCTCCCAGCCGCCGAGGAGCGTGTCGATCTGGTGCAGGCGCGGGTCGACCGGGTCGTCGTTCAGGCCAGCTCCGGCAGCACCCGCTCGACGAACTGCTCCACCCGGGACATGCCCTCCCCCGGCCAGCTCACGATGAGCGACGTGAAGCCGGCGTCCGCCAGCGCCGCCGCCTCCCGGCGCACCTCGTCCCACGGCTCGGAGATCGACAGGCCGGTCGAGCGCCCGATCTCGGCCGGATCACGCCCGGCCGCCTCCGCGGCGCGGTCGACGACCGCGGACTTCCGCCGCAGCTCCGACACCGACCCGAACCCGTGCCAGACGTCGGCGTGGCGAGCGGCCAGGGGCAGCATCACCTTCTCACCCCCGGCGCCGATCCAGATCGGCGGCCGGGGCTGCTGCACGGGGCGGGGATGGTAGAAGGCATTGCGCAGCGTGTAGTGGCGGCCGTCGAAGTCGACGCCATCGGACGTGAGCAGCGCTTTGACGATCTGGACGGTCTCGTCCAGCCGCTCGATCCGCTCGGCGGGGCCAGGGAAGTCGAACCCCAGCCGGCGGTGCTCGCCCTCGTGCCACGCCGCCCCGAGCCCCACGTTCAGCCGTCCGGCGGAGATCTGGTCGACGGTGACGACCTCGGCGGCCAGCAGCGACGGATGGCGGTACGTCACCCCCGTGACCAGGGCCCCGAGCCGGATCCGTGTCGTGACCGCGCCGAGGGCGGCGAGCAGCGTCCACGCCTCCAGGCACGGGCCCTTGGGATCCCCGTAGAGCGCGGTGAAGTGGTCGAACAGCCAGGCCGACTCGAACCCCGCCTCCTCGGCCCACAGGACCCGGGTGCGGATCTCCTCCCATTCCAGCTGGTGCTGCGAGACGTCGATCCCGACTTTGATCGGGCCAACGTACCGCCGGCGCTCACCCGGTCCTGCTGAAGCGCGGCACCGCCGGCGCCAAGGCCACCGGGGCGCCGCAGCAGGCCGACGCGGTGATCGACAGCGAGGACACCGGACAGCACGAACAGCAGCGCCGTCGTTTCGTCCCCCGAGACGAACGGGTACCGGCGAAGCCATGGACGACACGTTCGAGCAGGTCCGAGCGGCGGCTGCCGGCTGCCAGGCCTGCGACCTGTGGAAGCTCGGCACCCAGACGGTGTTCGGCGAAGGGGCGGAGCGGGCAGAGGTCATGTTCGTCGGCGAACAGCCGGGCGACAAGGAGGACATTGCCGGGCGGCCGTTCGTGGGCCCCGCTGGGCGGGTGCTCGACGACGCCATCCAGCAGGCCGGCATCGACCGGTCCAGGATCTATCTGACCAACGCGGTGAAGCACTTCAAGTGGGAGCCACGGGGCAA
>DATASA010000185.1:0-12141 GCA_036269435.1 Acidimicrobiales bacterium
AAGAGAAGAGAAAAGCGTGGCAACAGGAACCGTAAAGTTCTTCAACTCAGAGAAGGGCTACGGCTTCATCTCTCGTGAGCAGGGCGACGATGTGTTCGTGCACTACTCCAACATCCAGGGTGGCGGCTACCGGTCGCTCGAAGAGGGCCAGAAGGTCGAGTTCGACGTAGCTCCCGGCCGAAAGGGCGAGGAAGCGCAGAACGTCCGGGCCATCTGAGGCCCCTCGGCAGCTCGTAGAGCCGCCGGCCCCGTGCCGGCGGCTCTCATGTACATCGAACCGGCCCGAAGGAGATAGATGGGCGGTCAGCGAACCAGCTTCAGCAAGCTTCAGCGCGATCGAGACAAGAAGGCCAAGGCCGCAGCCAAGCGTGAGCGGCGCCAGGAACGATCTGCCAACCCCGAAGGTGACGCAGTCACCGACGTGCTGGTCGACGACGACGGCACGAGCGAACTGTCGGCGGACGACCTGCTCAAGCTGATCGAGTCGATCCACCAGCGCTTCGAGGCCGGTACCATGACCTACGAGGAGTTCGAGGAGCAGAAGGTCGACCTCTTGGGTCGGCTGCCTGTCGACTGACCTTCCCGCCTCGTCGGGTCGGTCGCCACGACAGGGCGCGTCAGGCGCCCAGTTCGTCCGAAAGTGCCAACCACCGTTCTTCCGCATCGCCCAGCGCCGCCTCGGCCTCGGCGAGGGACTGGGCGGTGGCGGCCAGGGCCTGATGATCGGCCGGATCGGCCGCCCCCAGCCGGGCGGCCAGCCGGTCGCGCCTGCCTTCGGCCTCGGCCATCTCGCGCTCGGCCAGGCCCAGCAGGCGTCGGACGGTGCTCGGCGAGCGCGGCTTGGCCGGGGGGCGGACGGCGGGGACGCCGGCCCCTTCCGGTGACGCCGGTCGCGGGGGCGACGGGCGGCTCGTGGTCGGGCCGGCCGACGCCGGCGACGCCCTGGTCGCCACGTAGTCGGCGTACCCGGCGATGGCGGCCGTGGCACCGCCGCGCCCGTCGAGCACCAGCACGTCCTCGACGGTGCGCTCCAGCAGGGCCCGGTCGTGGCTCACCACCACCAACGACCCCGGCCAGCTCTCCAGGTGCTCCTCGAGTGCCCGGAGGGTGTCGAGGTCGAGGTCGTTGGTCGGCTCGTCGAGGAGCAGGACGTTCGGCATGCGGGTGAGGATGAGCAGCAGCTGCAGGCGCCGTCGCTCGCCGCCGGATAGCGTGCCGATCGGCGCCTGCTGGATGTCCGCGTCGAAGAGGAACCGCTCCATGAGCCGGGCCTGCTCCCAGTTCGGCTCGTTGGCCGGGGCCGCCACCGCCTGGCGCACGCGCTGCGCAGGGTCGAGCTCCACGCCGGCCTGGCGGTAGTAGCCGAGCCGAACCGTGGGCGCGGTCTCCACCGTGCCCGCCGCCGGCTCCAGCCGGCCGGCGAGGATCTCGAGCAGGGTCGACTTGCCCGACCCGTTCGGTCCGAGCACGCCGAGGCGCCCGGCCGGTTCGAGGTCGATCTCCACGTCCCGGAACAGCCAGGGGCCCGGTTCGCCGCCGGCGTCGAAGCGGTGGCCGAGGCCGTGGGCGGTGATCACCCGGTCGCCGAGGCGGGGCGTGCCGATGGCCCGGCCGGCCAGGGCTGCCGCCGCCGACAGTTCGGGGGCGCCCGCGAGCTGGCGGCCCGGGCCGCCCTCGACGATGGCCGTCGCCGCGGTGATGCGGGCCTTCGGCTTGCGCGTCCGGGCCGGTGCCCCTCTCCGCAGCCAGGCGAGCTCCGCCTTGGCCAGGTTGCGGCGGACGGCCTCCGTGCTGGCATCGCGGGCGGCGCGCTCGCTGCGATCGGCGAGGTAGCTGGCGTACCCGCCGTCGTGCACCCGGCCACTGCCGCCCTCCAGTTCCAGGATCCGGCTCGTCACCCGGTCGAGCACGTGGCGGTCGTGGGTCACCAGGACCAGCCCGCCCCGAAAGGCGGCCAGGCGGTTCTCCAGCCAGGCGATGGCGTCGACGTCGAGGTGGTTCGTCGGCTCGTCGAGGACCAGGAGGTCGACCTCGTCGACGAGTACGCGGGCGAGGGCGACCCGCTTGGTCTGGCCCCCGGAGAGGGTCGCCACGTCGGCGTCCGCAACCGCGCCCATGCCGAGGCGGTCGAGAATGGCGGCCGCCTCCCAGTGCTGGCCGACCGAGGCCAGGACGCTGCCGGGGGCCAGCACCGGCTCCTGGTCCAGATAGCCGACGCGCACGCCCCGGCCCCGGCGCACCACCCCCTCCTCCGGCGTGGCCACGCCTGCCAGCACGCGCAGGAGGGTCGACTTGCCCGAGCCGTTGCGGCCGACCACACCCAGGCGGTCGCCGGAGCTGACGGTGACCGAGAGATCCTCGAACAGCGGACGGTCGGGTCGGCGCACCGACGCCCGCTCGACGTCGACAAGGATCATCGGCGGAGGCGCGCTAGAACACCCCGGCGTGGCATTCGCACTGGCACGAGAGGCCGGTGCCGGCATCGCCCAGGGCCACGGCCAACCACCACTCCCGGCAGTCGTCGTGGTCCCCGGCGGCGCACGACGAGCTGATCGGCTTCAGGCTGATGATGGCCGTTCCCGCGAGGACGGCGAGGAAGGCGGCGACCGCCGAGACGCTGAGGCGGCTCTTGCCCTTCGAGCGACAGTCGACCTCGGGGTTGATGAAGCTGGTCCCTGGCGCACTGTTCTTCGGATGGGCGCCGAGCAGCGGCGCGCCGCAGTCGACCACGCTGGCGAACTTGAACGGGATGAGCGACCAGAGCACCGAGACGACGATCACGAACAGGACGACGACCGGGACGATCTTCTGCTGGCGCGTCACCTCGAGAACCGGCCCCGGGCCACGAGGGCCTCGGCCACCTGTACCGCGTTGAGGGCGGCGCCCTTGCGCAGGTTGTCGCCGCTCACGAACAGGGCGAGCCCGTTCACCGCTCCCGGATCTCGGCGGATGCGGCCGACGAACGACGCGTCGCCACCGGCCGCGCCCAACGGCGTGGGAACGTCGGTGAGAGCCACGCCCGGCGCCGACGCCAACAGCTCGGTGGCCCGTTCCGGCGACAGGGGCCGGTCGAACTCGACGTTCAGCGACACGCAGTGGCCCGTGTAGACCGGCACCCGCACGCAGGTGCACGACACGGCGAGGTCGGGAAGCTCGAGAATCTTCTGGCTCTCGTGGCGGAACTTGTGCTCCTCGTCGGTCTCGTCGTCGACGAGCGTGCCGGCGAGCGGGATCACGTTGAAGGCGATGGGGGCGACGTAGACCTCGTGGGCGGGGAAGGCGACGGCATCGCCGGCGTAGGCCAGTTCGGCCGACCGGGGGGCGACGTCGATCACCTGCTTCTCCAGCTCGGCGACGCCCCGGAGCCCGCCGCCCGAGACCGACTGGTACGTGCTGACAACGATCCGGCGAAGGCCGGCCTCGGCGTGCAGTGGCTTGAGCACGGGCATGGCCACCATCGTCGTGCAGTTGGGGTTGGCGACGATGCCCTTGGGGATCGAGTCCAGAGCGTGGGGGTTGACTTCGGCGACGACGAGCGGGACGTCGACGTCGTGGCGCCAGCCCGAGGAATTGTCGACGACCGTCGCCCCCGCGGCGACGACGCGCGGCGCCAGCTCCTTCGACAACCTCGCGCCGGCCGCGAACAGCACCAGGTCGAGCCCGGCGTAGTCGGCCGTCGCCGCGTCCTCCACCGTGATCTCGCCGCCGGCCCACGGAAGCGTCCGGCCCGCCGACCGCTCCGACGCGAACAGTCGCAGCTTCGTCACCGGAAACTCCCGCTCCGCCAGGAGCGTGCGCATGATCCCGCCGACGAGTCCGGTGGCGCCGACGATCCCGACGTTCATGCTCTCAAGGTACCGAAGGCCGGGCATGTTCCAAAGGTACCGAACGTCAGGCGCCAGGGTTTTCGAGTTCGAACGCCGCGTGCAGGGCCCGCACGCCGCGTTCGACCTCCCCGGCCCGGACGACGCAGCTGATACGGATGGGGCTGGTCGAGATCATCTCGATGTTCAGCCCCTCGGCGGCCAGGGTCTCGAACATGGTGGCGGCCACGCCGGGATGGGTCTTCATGCCCGCGCCGATGAGGCTGATGCGGGCGATGTCGGCGTCCGGCGCCACCCGGGCCGCGCCCATGTCGCCGGCGACGGCCTCGGTCACCCGGGTGGCGACGGCCATGTCGGCCTTCGGGAAGGTGAACGAGATGTCGGCCAGGCCGGTGACGGAGACGTTCTGCTCGATCATGTCGACGTTGACGGCCTCGTCGGCCAGGGCCCGGAAGAGCCGGGCGGCGATGCCGGGCCGGTCGGGGACGCCCACGACGGTCACCTTGGCCTCGGACGTGTCGTGGGTGACACCCGAGATGATGGCCTTCTCCACCTCATCCTCCTTCTTCACCCATGTGCCCGGCTCCCAGGTGAAGCTCGATCGCACGTGCAGGGCGACGCCGTGGTTGCGGGCGTACTCGACCGACCGGGTGGCCAGCACCCGGCCGCCGGTGGCCGCCATCTCCAGCATCTCCTCGTAGGCCACGGCCTTCAGCCGGCGGGCGTCGGGCACGATCCGGGGATCGGCGGTGTAGACCCCGGCGACGTCGGTGTAGATCTCGCACGTCTCGGCACCCAGCTCCGAGGCCAGCGCCACCGCGGTGAGGTCGGAGGCACCCCGGCCGAGCGTGGTGACCTCCTTGTCCGTCGACACGCCCTGGAAGCCGGCGACGACGACGATCTTGCCCTCGGCCATCGCGTCGCGCACCCGGTCGGCGCGGATCTCGAGGATCTTGGCCTTGCCGTGGGTGGTGTCGGTGACGATCCCGGCCTGACTCCCCGTGAACGACGAGGCCGGTTCCCCCAGCTCGACGATGGCCATGCACAGAAGCGACATGGAGATGCGCTCGCCCGCGCTGATCAGCATGTCCAGCTCGCGAGCGGGTGGCTCGACCGAGATCCGGTGGGCCAGCTCCAGCAGCTCGTCGGTGGTTCGGCCCATGGCGCTCACCACCACCACGACTTCCTGGCCGCGCCGGCGCGTCCGTACGACGTGTTCCGCAACGGCACGGATCCGGTCGGCATCGGCGACCGATGTGCCGCCGAACTTCTGAACGACGAGAGTCACTGGCGGACTCACGGTAGCAGCGGCGATTACGGTGGAAAGCCGTGCCCACCGACAAACGTCAGCGCAAGCGCGACGGCCACCAGGCCCGCCAGGTCGCCAACGCGGCCGCCCGCCGGCGCAAGCAGACCCAGCGGACCCGGGCCATCGCCGGCGCGTTCCTGGCCCTCGTGCTCGTGGCGGGGCTCGCCGTGGTCGTGAGCGGAGGCGGCAGCAACAGCGACCCGTCGACCGTCAGTGCGGGCAACAGCACCACCTCGACGGCCTCGGCGGCGGCGGCGACCACGGCTCCCGGCTCGACCAAGAAGCCGGTCGACCTGCCCCCCGCGGCGGCCGGCGCATCGATCAAGGGCGACACCCCGTGCCCGCCTGCCGACGGCTCCGCCCCCCGGACGACCACCTTCGATAAGCCGCCGCCCACGTGCATCAACCCGGCCAAGACGTACTCCGCCGAGATGCAGACGAGCAAGGGGCTGCTGGTGATCAGCCTCGACGCCAAGGGCGCCCCGAAGACGGTGAACAACTTCGTCGTGCTGGCCCGGTACCACTTCTTCGACGGCATCGCCTTCCATCGCATCATCCCCGGTTTCGTGATCCAGGGCGGCGACCCGCTCCAGACCGGCCTCGGCGGGCCGGGCTACAAGTTCGAGGACGAGCTGCCCAAGGCCGGCGCCTACAAGGTCGGTTCGCTGGCCATGGCCAACTCGGGCGCCAACACCAACGGCAGCCAGTTCTTCATCGTCACGGGGGACGCAGGAGCCAGCCTGCCTCCGAGTTACTCGCTGTTCGGCCAGGTCACCCAGGGTCTCGACGTGGTTTCGGCCATCGACGGCGTGGGCATCCCCGGCACCCAGGACGGCAAGCCCAGCGAGGTCGTCACCATCAAGTCGGTCACCATCAAGGAGACGTGAGAACCCATGGCCACCGAGTGCCCCAAAGCTGACGGCTCCAGCCCCCGGACGCAGAAGTTCAGCGGCCCGCCGCCGATGTGCATCGACCCGGCCAAGAGCTACACGGCCACCATGGTGACCAACAAGGGGACGATGACCATCGCCCTCGACCCGGGGGCAGCGCCGAACACGGTGAACAACTTCGTCGTGCTGGCCCGCTACCACTACTTCGACGGCGTCACGTTCCACCGGATCATCCCCGGTTTCGTGATCCAGGGCGGCGACCCCCAGGGCACCGGCACCGGCGGCCCGGGGTACAAGTTCGCCGACGAGCTCCCGAAGCCAGGCCGCTACGAGATGGGCTCGTTGGCCATGGCCAACGCCGGGCCCAACACCAACGGCAGCCAGTTCTTCATCATCAGTGGCCCGAACGGGATGGGCCTGCCGCCGCAGTACTCGCTGTTCGGCAAGGTGGTCGGCGGGATGGACGTCGTGATGGAGCTGGACAAGATCGGTTCCCCGGGAGCGGGCAAGCCCAAGGAGCGGGTCTTCATGGAGTCGGTGACGATCACCGAGTCGTAGCGGCCGTCGGCGGGCCCCGGCAGAGCCTCGATTCGCGTCGTCGCCCAAAGCCGTCGCGTCGCGGACGGCAACGCCCGGCCCTCGCCGCTACAGGTGGAGGGCGAGCCGCATCGAGGTCGCCCCGCCGGCGCTGCCCAGCCGACCGAGCCCGAGCATGTCGTCCATCGTCGCCAGGAGGGAGTAGTGGTCGAAGGCCGCGTCGCTCGACGTGCCGGCGATCACGCTCGCGGCGACGGCGACCGTGTAGACCCGGTTGCCGCCGGTGGTGTCGTCCTCGTCGTAGGTGACGAACAGGGCCGTCCCTCCTGCCGCGTACGCCGGTGAGCCGAGGATCTTCGGCACCCACGTGGACAGCCAGGCGTCCCCGGTGGCAATGCCGCAGTCGTGCTCGTCGTTGCACAGGTTCGGCGTGAGAAAGCCGAACTTCGGCAGGGTGTCGTGGGCCAGGTCGTCGGCCAGCGCACCGGCGGTCGGCGTCCCCATCGGCACGGCCCTGGTGGCGAAGGCGCCGGCGATGGCCGTGTAGTAGGCGGCAGGATCGTGCTTCTTGGCGTAGGTGCCCGAGGCCGCGCCCGTGTAGCCGGCCGACGGCAGGTCCTCCTCGTACGACTTCCATCCGTCCGCACCGACCTGCTGGAAGATGCTGGTGGCGCCGGTCGAGCACGCGGTGCAGTCGTCGGCGATGCCCTGCGTCCCGCCGCTGGTCAGAGCGATGTAGTTCGGCAGCGACGGGTGGGCCACGGCCCGGTAGTTGGTGGCCAGGCCGCATTGCGACGCCAGCCGGTTGAGGTAGGGGCTGTGAGCGGCGACGTCGGTGTAGCCGTGGTTCTCCATCACGATCACCAGAACATGGGCGTACGTGGCGGGCGCCGGTCGGCCGGCACAGGGCGCCGCCGCGCCGACCGCTGGAGCGCCGGGCGCGATCGTGGTCGGCGCCGCCGGCCCGCCTGTCGTCGTGGGGCGGGTTGTCGTCGTGGGGCGGGCGGCCGTGGTGGTGGCCGGGGCTCCGCCGCCCGTGGTGGGAACGGTCGTGGCCGCCGGGGTGACGGTGCGGCTGGTGCCGGCGGACCCGCAGGCCCCGGCGACGAGGGCCACCACGAGCACCGCCAGCGCTGGTACCCCTCTCATGCTGCGAAGGGTACTGGCCGACCTACTCGGGGAGCGCCTCGAGGCCCGCTTCGTGACCGTCGACGAACACGACCACCCCGCCGGCGCCGCCGACGGTCCAGGCACCGTCCGGGCTGCGCATCAGGGCGGTCTGCTCGTCGATGCCGACCACGGCCAGCCCGGCCGGCGCCAGGGTGATCGTCCGCTTGGCCTTCTCCGCCGACCAGGTGTCGTGGTGGGGGATGATCGCCACCTGGGCCAGCAGGCCGAGCCCGAGGGTGAAGGCGCCGCCGCGCGGGTCGACCATGGGATCGCACAGGGCCATGGCCCCGGCCGAGGATCCGGCCAGCACGGCCCCGCCCTGCCAGGCCTGGCACAGCGCGTCCCAGGCGGCCGAGTCCTTGAGGACCGACCGCAGGTGCAGGGGCGAGCCGCCGGCGAGGTAGAGGAAGCGGGCGTCGCGGATGGCGGTCACGTTGGCCTCGTCCTCGGCGTCGGGGCGGGCCAGGACCATCAGCCCCCGGGCCTTGGCGCCCAGGCCGGCGAAGTACCGCGTGGCCCACTCCACCGTGCGGTCGGGGTGCTCGTAGGCTGCGGCGGTGGGCAGGACCAGCACCTCGTCGGCACCGCTGGCCGCCAGCAGGTCACGGTCGAACGTGCAGCCGTCCCGCCATTCGGCGCCGCCGACCAGGGCGAGGGGACCGGGCATCGGGTAAACCTACCGTCCGTGCTCCAGGGCGACCAGGTGACGCTCCGTCCCGTCGCCACCGGCGACGTCGAGCCGCTCGTCGCGCTGTTCGAGGTTCCCGAGGTGGCCGAGTGGTGGCCGGGCGAGAACCTTCCCCGGCTCCAGGCCCGCCTGAGCGACGACGAGGGCGTGGGCCTGGTGATCGAGCTCGACGGCCGCCTGATCGGCTTCGTCCAGTACTTCGAGGAGCCCGACCCGGACTACCGCCACGCCAGCATCGACATCGTGCTGCATCCGGACTGGTGCAACCGCGGGCTGGGAACCGACGCCGTGCGAACCCTCGCCCGTCACCTGTTCGACGACGTGGGCCACCACCGCATCACCATCGACCCTGCGGTGGTCAACGCCCGGGCCATCGCCTCCTACCGCAAGGTCGGGTTCCGAGACGTGGGCGTCATGCGCCGCTACGAGCGGGCCAACGACGGCACCTGGCGCGACAGTCTGCTCATGGACCTGCTCGCAGAGGAGCTCGTTTCTTCGCCGGGGCCGCCGTCTTCTTCGCCGCCTTCTTCACCGGCGCCGGCGTGAGAGTCCTCGGGGTTCACGGTCCCAGGCGGACGGGGAAGCAGCGGTCGGCCAGGCTGCCGAACGAGTACGACGGGTACAGGCCGCCGAACATGGCCCGGGTGCGTTCTGTCCAGTCGAGCGCCTCGGGCGACGAGATCCGGTGCACGACCTGGAGGATGCCGCCCTCGTAGATCCGGTACTCGGCCCAGACGCCGGGATAGTCCTTGGTCGCCCCGATCTCCGCCCACGGCACCTCCCCGGTGGCGGGCATGTGCCGGACCAGGTTGCGGTGGGTGTGGCCCGCGAACCACCCGGCCAGGGCCGGCCGACGGGCGAAAACCTCGACCAACCGGTCCGAATCCTCGGCGTTGACTCCAACCGTGAAGGCGGCGTGGTCGAAGAGCGGGTGGTGGGCGAAGGCGAGCACCGGCCCGTCGCCCTCGTCCGCGCCCAGAGCGTCGAGCCACTGCAGTTGCTCGTCGGTGAGGCGGCCGCCGGTCTCGGCCGGCACCGCGGTGTCGACCAGGGCGACTCGGGCGCCGGCCACCTTCACCAGCTCGGTCGGGGGCCGGGGGCCGAGCTCGGAGCGGATGCTGACGTCGTGGTTGCCGTTGGTCCAGTGGAGGCGGTCGGCGAAGGTGCCGTCGAAGATGTCGAGGAAGGCGGCCAGCTCTGCCGCCGCGCCGCGGCCGGTCAGGTCGCCCTTGGCCACCACGACGTCGGGATCGCACGCGGCGATCTCGGCCGCCGCCGCCTCGGCCATCGTCTGCGGGTACGGCGGTTCGCCCGGCTCGGCCCGCAACGGCGGCCCCAGGTTGACGCCCTCGTAGCGGCCGCACTCGGTCTCGCCGAGATGGAGGTCGCTGACGGTGGCGACGGTGGCCAGCCGCTGCCCCGGGGGGCGGGGCAGGGTGCGGAACGTGATGCCCTCGACGGTGTGCTCGCGGTCGGGGCGCAAGCCGTCGACCCGAACCACCCGCAGGCCGTCGTGGAGGACGGCCTCGGTGTCGGTGACGGTGGTCAGCTCCACCGGTGGCCCGTCGGTTGTCGCCACCCGCGGCCGGCCCAGCGCCATGGATTCGGCGCCGGCGCCCCATCGGGCCCGTCGACAGCGAGGGTCGCGCCGGGCCAGAGCGTGGCCAGGGCGACGGCGATGGCCAGGATCTCCGGCGGTGGCTCGGGTGCCGTCGCCTCAGAGGGGGACATTGCCGTGCTTGCGGGAGGCGGCCTCGGCGTGCTTGGAGCGGAGCATGGCCATGCCCTTGACCAGGATGGGCCGGGTCAGTGCGGGCTCGATCACGTCGTCGACGTAGCCTCGCTCGGCTGCCACCCACGGGTTGGCCTGGTTCTCGACGTAGTCGGCGAGCAGCTCGCTCCGCCGCGCTGCCGGATCGGGCGCGGCGGCGATGTTCCGCCGGTGCATGATCTCCACCGCGGCCTGCGGGCCCATGACGGAGAGCTCGGCGGTCGGCCAGGCGAAGGCCAGGTCGGCACCGATGGCCTTGGAGTTCATGACCACGTAGGCGCCCCCGTAGGCCTTCCGGGTGACCACCTGGATCCGGGGGACGGTGGCCTCGCAGAACGCGTACAGCAGCTTGGCGCCGTGGCGGATGATGCCCCCGTACTCCTGGTCGGTGCCGGGCAGGAAGCCGGGGACGTCGACGAACGTCACCAGCGGGATGCCGAAGGCGTCGCACGTGCGGACGAACCGGGCCGCCTTCTCCGAGGAGTCGATGTCGAGGACGCCGGCCAGCACCTCCGGCTGGTTGGCGACGATGCCGACGACGTGCCCGTCGAGCCGGGCCAGCCCGCAGACCATGTTGCGGGCCCACCGGGGCGCGTACTGGAACAGGTAGCCGTCGTCGACGACGGCGGCGATCACGTCGGTCATGTCGTAGGGCCCGTCGGAGTCATCGGGTAGCAGGGCCGTGAGCGACGGGGCCTGGCGGTCGGGGTCGTCGCGAGGCGCGACCCACGGAGCGGGCTCGCCGTGGTTCGAGGGCAGGAACGACAGGAGCTTGCGCACGTCGGCCAGGCACGTCTTGTCGTCGCGGGCGACGAACTGGGCGACCCCGGAGCGGGTGGCGTGGGCGTTGGCGCCGCCGAGGTCCTGCAGGCTGACGTCCTCGCCCGTCTCCGCCTTCACCACCTCGGGCCCGGTGATGAACATGTACGACGTGCCCTCGACCATGAAGACGAAGTCGGTGAGGGCCGGGCTGTAGACCGCTCCGCCGGCGCAGGGGCCCATGATGACGCTGATCTGGGGGATGACGCCGGACGCCTCGGTGTTGCGCCGGAAGATGCCGCCGTAGGCGTCGAGGGCGACGACGCCCTCCTGGATGCGGGCGCCCGCTCCGTCGTTGATGCCGACGAACGGCGCGCCGACCTGCACGGCCATGTCCATGACCTTGTGGATCTTCTCGGCGAAGACCTCGCCCAGCGAGCCGCCGAACACGGTGAAGTCCTGGGAGAACACGAAGATCTGGCGACCTTCGACCGTGCCCCATCCGGTGAGCACCCCGTCGGTGTATGGGCGGGCGCCGTCCATGCCCACGCCGACGGCCCGGTGGCGGGCCAGGGCGTCGAGCTCGACGAAGCTGCCGGGGTCGAGCAGCTCCTCGATCCGCTCGCGCGCGGTCATCTTGCCCCGGGCGTGCTGGCGGGACACCGCCTCCTCCGACCCGGCGTGCAGCGCCTGCTCCTTGCGGGCGCGCAGGTCGTCGAGCCGGGTCTCCATCCGGACCGAGGTTACCGGCGAGTCGAAATCAGCGACGACCGAGGGCCTGGACCCGCTGGGTGAGCCCTCGGGCCCGCAGGCGGTCGGCCATGTCGGGCAGGTTGTCCGCCGGGCCGTGCCAGCGCAGGTCCTCGACGTCGCCCAGCACCTCGAGCTGCGACCGCAGGGTGGCCAGGTCCCGGAACAGCAGGGCCAGGTCCCGCTGCTCGTTCAAGGCGGCGGCCAGCCGGGCCGGTCCCCGCACCGTTACGTTCCAGTGCCAGTGGTGCTCGGGGATGTTCTCGATGTGGCCGTAGCGGGCGAGCACCGTGCTGGCCGACGTCTTGCCCCAACCCGGCAGGCCGGGGAAGCCGTCGGCCGAGTCGCCGACGAGCGCCAGCCAGTCGGGTATGGACTCGGGGGCCACGCCGTACTTCACCTTCACGCCCGCCTCGTCGGTGACCGTCCCGCTGCGCCGGTCG
>DATASA010000186.1:0-7308 GCA_036269435.1 Acidimicrobiales bacterium
TCCCCGGCTTGTTCCTCGCCGGCGCGTCCGCCCATCCCGGCGCCGGCGTCCACGGCGCGTGCGGAGCCAACGCCGCCCGCGCCGCCCTCACCGCCGACCGCTTGCGCCGCGTCGGGCGGCCGGTCGGCCGGCTCCGCCGCAACGGCGTAGCCTGATCCCCGGATCCCTGGCTACCGGATCCGGGCTACCGGGCCTCGGGCGGGATCTGGGTGGTCAGGCAGAACGGGTGGCCGGCAGGGTCGAAGAGGATCCGCCGTAGGTCGGGTGCGGGTTGCGTCGGCGCCGGCCGGGCGCCGAGGGCGACCGCTTCCGCCACGGCCGCGTCCAGGTCCGCCACCCCGAGGTCCAGGTGGAACTGCTTGGGGACGTCGCCCTCCGGCCAGGTCGGCGGCCGGTAGCCAGGCACCGGGATGGCGGCGAGCCAGACCCAGTCGGTGCGGACGCCGACGGCCGTGGCCCTGCTGAACCGCACCTCGCCGCCCAGCATGGCGGCCCAGAACTCGGCCAGTGGAGCCGGGTCGGCGCAGTCCAGCGAGATGAAGAGCTGTCGGGCAACCGCCATACGGGCGCCGGACCGGCGGCCGGGCGGCTACCGGCTCCGGCGCACGAGCAGCCGGCCGTCGGCGGCGCGCACGTCGTAGCGCGGTTGGTTCCCGGTGGCGGGGCCGTGCACGACGGAGCCGTCCACCACCCGGAACACGCTGCCGTGCCAGGGGCAGGTGACACAGCCCTGATCGTCGAACGTCCCCTCGTCGAGGGGACCGCCGGCATGGCCGCACACGTTGGAGATGGCCGCGAAGCCGGCTCCGTTGCGCACGATGAGCACGTCGTCGTCGTCCACCTTGGCCACCATCGGGCCGTCCGATGCGACGAACGCAGCCTGGTCGGCCACGTCCGTCCAGTCCTCACCGGCGTGCTTCCATGCGTTGCGGTCCGGGCCCACGCCCTTGCGGAACACCAGGTGGCCCCCGAGGTACCCGCCGGCCGTTGCCGCCCCCGCCCCGAGGAAGCCGAGCAGCACGCCGCGGCCCCGACGGCCGCGGTGGCGGGCCCGCCACGACAGCGTGTACAGGACCAGGGCCGCGGTGTTGCCCAGGGCGTGGGCGGTGCCCAACCGTCGGTCCTCGCCGATCGTGTCGGACCAGTCCGACAAGCCCGCTGCCGCGGTGGGCAGCGCGCTCAGGATCCCGAGCCCGATCAGGCGCTCGGCCGCCTTGTGGCTCCGCTTGCCCCCCACCAGGTCCAGGGTGAACGCGCTGGTCCAGAAGCCGATGGGCAGGTCGGTCAGCATCGGGTGCAGCGGGTGGCCCATCCAGGTCCCGCTGAGGACGTCCTTCGTGGAGCCTGTCCCGACCAGCTTGGTCACCCAGGCGGCCACCGGCTTGCCGATCCGGTCGAGCTCCTCGGTGGCGGCCAGCCGGTCGACGAGGTCCCGGACGGTGTCCATGCCCGCCATCCCTACTCCGCCGGGACGACGGGCAGCGACGTCATGTCCGCCAGCGGGTACACCTTGAAGTGGGCGAAGTTGTAGACCGGCGACTGGGCCAGCAGCATCTCGAGCTCGTCGTTGCTGGTGACGTCGTAGATCCACGCTCCGCCGTGGCTGCCGACGATGTGGTAGCGGCCGACGACCTTGCCCTTCTCCTCCAGCGGCACGGCGTAGTCCTTCATGCGCAGGACCGACTTCATCATCTCGCTCGACAGCCGGCTGATCTCCATCTGCCAGATCACCAGGAACTTCATCGCGCCTCCCAGGGTCGTGTGAAACGCACGTTACGCCCGGTTCGCGCCGGCCTATTCCTCGATCGTCTCGCCGTGGGCGTCGAGCATGTCGAGGCTCTCGGGACCCTCCTTCTCGAGCAGCTGGCGAACCGCGGCCGCGTCGTCGTCGTCCTCCACCGCGACCGCCACCATGGCCTTGCCGTCCCGCAGCGCGCCCTGGTACTTGAGGTCGAACTCCTCCATGCTGAGGGCGCCGACGCCACCGACCATCCCGCCGATGACCCCGCCCGCCACGCCTCCGGCGAGCACACCGGCCCAGATGCCGCTCCCGAGCACGGGGCCGATGCCGGGTATGACGAAGGCGGCCGCGCCGGCGATCATCCCGAGGGTCGACCCGGCCACTCCTGCGGTGCCGGCTCTCTTGGCGATCTCGCCCGTCGCCTCCATGTCGCGCAAGCGGGTGTCGGGGTCGGTCGCCGCCTGTTCCTGCTCGCGACCGAGGATGGAGATCCGGTCGGACTCGATCCCGGCGCGGCTCAGCGCCCGCGTCGCCTCGTTGGCGTCGTCGAGATCGGCGAAGGTGGCGACGACGTTCTGTCCCGTGATCCGCGCCATCAGATGGGCAGGGGGTCGGGGATGGGCGGTTGCGGCGTCGGCGGCGCGGGCATCGGGTCGGGGTCGGGCAGCGGGGCCGGTGGGGTGTCGATCGGCGGGTACGGGTCGGGTACGGACATACGCGCGCGGGTACCCGGTCCCCCCGCCATGGAAACCCCGGCCTCGATCCGCGGGGTTGCCTCGCTGGACGGTTTGGGGAGAACTCGCGGCGATGGCACCGCGTGCGCGCCTGCGTCGGGTCGACTGCACCGCCCCTGGGATCACCCGTCGGCAGGCTGGTCGCGGGTTCGTCTACCTGGACCCCGCCGGCGCCCGCATCACCGACCCCGCGGTCCTGGCGCGGGCCCGGTCGCTCGTCATCCCGCCGGCGTGGACGGACGTGTGGATCTGCTCCGATCCGCACGGCCACATCCAGGCCACCGGCGTCGACTCCCGGGGCCGCCGCCAGTACCGGTACCACGACGTGTGGCGGGAGCGTCGGGACCGGGAGAAGTTCGACCACATGCTCGAGTTCGCCCGGGCCCTGCCCAAGCTCCGGCACGCGGCGCGCGAGCACCTGGCCGACGACGGGCTCCCCCGCGAGCGCGTCCTGGCCTGCGCGGCCCGGCTGCTCGACCTCGGCTTCTTCCGCATCGGGACCGAGGGCTACGCCGAGGAGAACCAGACCTACGGCCTCGCCACCATTCACAAGCACCACGTGAGGCTCGAGCCGCCGAGCACGGTCAACTTCGACTACATGGCCAAGGGCAGCAAGCGGCGCATCCAGTCCGTCGTCGACCCCGAGGTCTACGTCGTCGTCGAGGCCCTGAAGCGGCGGCGGGGCGGGGCCAAGCCCGAGCTGCTGGCCTGGCAGCGCGGCCGCGAATGGGTCGACGTCCGCTCCAGCGACATCAACCTCTACATCAAGGAGGTCACCGGCGGGGACTTCTCGGCCAAGGACTTCCGGACCTGGAACGCCACCGTCCTGGCCGCCGTCGCCTTGGCCGTGTCGACCGCAGCCACCAGCCCGACGGCCCGCAAGCGCGCCGTCACCCGGGCCATGCAGGAGGTGGCTCACTACCTGGGCAACACGCCGGCCGTCTGTCGCTCGTCGTACGTCGACCCCAGGGTCGTCGACCACTACCTCGGCGGCAGCACCATCGCCCCCGCCCTCGAACAGGCCCTGGTGGAAGCCCCCGCCGACCCGGCCGCGGCAGGTACGCTGCTCACACAGGGCCCGATCGAGGAAGCAGTCCTCGACCTGCTGGAGGACACGATGACGCCGCGCGTGGAACTGGTCGTTTGAGCTCGGGCTCGGTCCCTGCGTATGGGGCGACCTTGGGCGAGATCATGGGCACGATGGACGCGGCCGGGTTCAGCGCCCAGATGGCGGCCCGGCCCGGAGGGCTGATCCTCTGCTTCACCTGCCGCCAGGAGAGCCCGGCGTCCGAGTTCACGCTGGAAGCCCAGCGCCGGACCGAGGGGGCGTCCGACCCGGACGACATGCTCGCCATCCTCGGGCTGGTCTGCCCGCGCTGCCAGGCCCGGGGCACCGCAGTGCTGGGCTACGGCCCGGAGGCGGACCCCGACGACGCCGAGGTGCTGCTGCACCTGGGTGTGCGCGGCTGACCTCCGGCTGACGCTCTAACGCCCTCCTGGCCCGGGGCCGCGGGCTCTCCTGGCCGGGGCCGGGGTCGACGTTCGTCCCGGGCTGCTCGCGGCTCCACTACTGCGGATAGCATGGTACCGTGCAGAGCGCAGGACGAGCGAGCGAATCGAGGCGCATGGACACCACCCAGCTGCTGAAGGGCGTCCTGGACCTGGCCGTACTGGCCGTCGTCCGCGACGAGGACGGCTACGGCTACGACATCGTGCGCAGGCTGCGCGTGGCCGGCCTCGACGACGTGGGCGACGCGTCGGTCTACGGCACGCTGCGCCGGCTGTACCAGGCCGGGGCGTTGAAGTCCTACGTCGTCGCCTCCGAGGAGGGCCCCCACCGCAAGTACTACGGCGCCACGCCAGCCGGGCGGGACCTGTACGAGACGTGGGTGAAGAAGTGGCGGGGCTTCGCCGAGGCGATGGACGTCCTGATCGACGTACCGGAAAGGGAGACCGCGTGACCACGGCCACCAGCGAGACGGCGGTCACAGACGCCGACCGATACCTCAAGGAGATCGCCCCCCACCTCGCCGCCCTGTCGGCCGAGGAGCGGGCCGAGCTGCTCGACGACCTGGCCCAGCACCTACGCGAGATCGCGGCCGAGCCCGGGCCGCCCCTGGCCGAGCGCCTGGGGTCGCCGGCGACGTACGCGGCCGAGCTGCTCGCCTCGGCCGGCGTGGAGCCGGGAGGCCCGCCGCGTCGGCCGCTCTCGATCCGGGCCACGTCGATGGCCAGGCGGGCCCGGGGGTCGGCCGTCGGCCACGAGATGGTCCGGCTCTGGCCGGTGCTGCGCCCGGCGTGGTGGGTGGCGCGGGCGTATCTCGCCGTCTCGCTGGTGGCGGCCACCGAGCACACGGGCGGCTACCGGGAGACACCGCTTCCTCGCCTGGCCGGCAACCATGTCCTGGGACTGCTCGCCGTGCTCGTCGCCATCCCGGTGTCCGTCCGCCTCGGCCAGCGCAACCTGTCCCGGCCGGGCCGCCTGGCGGTGAACGCGGGAAACGTCGTCCTCGTGATCTACGCGCTCTCGCTGCTCGGCCGGGGCGGGCCGGGGCCGACCGACGCCAAGCTCTTCTCGCTGCCCGCGGCTCCAGCCGGCCGGGAGTGCCTGCTGAACGGGTCGGGCCAGCCGATCACCAACCTGTACGCCTACGACGCCGACGGCCGGCTGCTCGACCCGGTGTTGCTGTTCGACCAGAACGGCCAGCCGGTCGACAACCTCTGCCAGGGCTTCGACGAGCGGGGCCGCCGGCTGTCCACCGACGTCCGCCAGGACGTCAACGGCGCCCTGGTGCCGAACGCCTTCCCGCAGCACCAGTCGACGGTGTCGCCCGTCGAGGGAGGCGGGCTCCGTCCAGGGATCGCCGGCCCGGATGCGACCGTGCCGGTCAAGCCCCCCGCCGTCGTCGTCCCCCGGCTGGCGCCGACGACAGTGCCGCCTCCCGGCTGAGGCCGGCCGCCGTGGAGGCTGGCGCCCGCCCGGCTCAGGCGGCGGCGAGGACGCGGCCGACCCGATCGGCGGTGGCGACGTCGTCGGCCAGGACCAGGTCGACCCTGCCGGTGGCCGAACGGACGATACGGCCGGCCCCGCTCGGGCCCGAGAACCGACCGTCGGCGTCGGGGGCCTTGGTGGACCCGGACCAGCCCTTGGCCCACTTGGTCAACGCGTCGGTGAGCCGCGCTGCGTCGGCCGGGCTGTCGGTCTGCCACCGGTCGGCCAGCCCCAGGGCGGCGCCGCAGCGCACCACGCTGTAGGCGTCGCCGTTCCAGCCGGCCGCCGCGCTGTGGGAGTCCGCCGAGTTGAGCTGGCGGTCCAGCATCTCGGTCATGTCGAACTCGCCGAGCGTCCCCGTCTCGACCTTGCCGCAGCCGGTCTGCGCGGCGAGATCCGGAAGCGCAGGTGCGGTCCACCCCTGCCCCGGCGTGTACAGCTCGGGATGCAGGATCTGCTCGGTCGAGGTGGGCGGGTTCCGGTACGCGTCGTCGACCGCGGCGAAGCCGCCGGCCTGGAAGCGGCTGCGGACGAAGGCCACGCCGTCCTGGTAGGGGAAGAACAGGGAGTCCAGCAGGTAGGGCGGCGCCTTGGCGTACGCGCCGTTGTCGTTCGACCCGGCGTCGTCGGCCTGCTTGCGCTCGGCCGCACTCAGGTACTTGTCCTCCCACATGGTGCGGACCAGCTCGGCGTCGCCTTCGATCAGTGCGGTGAGGGCGGCCGACTCCTCGGTCCGGTTGGCGTCGTCGAGGGCGCGGCCCTTGCTGCCGAAGTCGAAGTACTGGTCGGTCAGGGCGTGGGTCAGCTCGTGGGAGAGCACCGAGCGGGTGGCGGCGTCCGGGGGGCCGGTGCCGTTGCCGCCGACGTACAGCTCCTTGGCCTCGTCGTCGTAGAACCCGAGCACGCCGCCGGCCAGCAGGTCGTCGACGGCCTTGGCGTAGTCGAGGTTGCGGGGGATGAGCTGGAGGAGCTTCAGCACGGACTCGTCCGTGGCGAGCTGGTCGGGATGCTTGGCCCGGTCCTGGGTGTTCAGGTCCTTCAGCCGCTTGGCCAGCTCGTCCTTGGAGACGACCTTGATCGGCAGCGTCGTCTTCCATGCCAGGCCACGGATCGACGACACCTGGGCCTTGACGTCGTCGATGACCTTCTGCTGCTCGGGCGACAGGTCGGCACCCGCGGGAGGGGCGGCCTGCCCGGAGGCGGGCGCGGTGGTCGTGGTGGTCACCAGCGCGGAGGCGTGGCGCAGCGTCTGCTGCGCGTCGCGTACGCGGCTGATCCCGAGGCCGGCCACGATCAGCACGATCACCATGGCGACCAGCACGCCCACGGTGGTCTTGGTGGACGGCGACGAACGGGGCCGCGGCGGCTCCGGGAGGTCGAGGCCGTCCATCGGGACCAACGGTAACGCCGCAGGGCTGGCTAGCGAGGACGGGCCGGGAAAGCGAGGATGCTCAGCGTCCCGAGCACCATCAGCGCAGCGGTGAGCCCGTAGACCACCGTCTTGACCGCCTTGCGGGGTGCCGGGCTGCGCACGTAGTCGTCGACGATCCACCGCAGCCCGTTGGCCCCGTGGCCCAGGGCGAGGACCAGGAGCAGCCAGTCGAACAGCCGCCACGCCGGGTTGTGCCAGCGCTCGCGGACGAAGTCGTAGTTGGTGTCGACCACGTCGTTGACGATGTGGGTGATGGCGAAGTGGATCAGGGCCAGGAACACGAGGAGCAGCCCCGACAGGCGCATGAAGACCCACGACCACGCCTCGGCGCTGCGCTTGCGGGGCGCCCTGGCCGGCGGGGTGTCGAGGGCGGTCACAGGATCCGGCCGGAGATGAAGGGCCACAGAAT
>DATASA010000187.1:0-19638 GCA_036269435.1 Acidimicrobiales bacterium
GAGGGACACGACGGTGGCGGTGCCGTCGACCTGGATCCAGCTCCAGAAATCGTCGGACATGACGAAGAGCGACACTCGCGGGTCCTTGCGGATGTGGCCGACCTTGTAGGCCGTCTCCCGCGTGCTGATCGCCGCTCGTCCGTCGTCGTCCAACGCCACGGACACCGCCGACATCTGGGGGCGGCCATCAGCCCGCACGGTGGAGAGCACGCCCCGGTGGTGCTCCCGGACGAACGCCCGCGCCCTCTCGAGATCCATGCCCGCAGCCTAGGCAGGTGAGGGTCGGCCGCCTGCCGGCTCGGTACCGACGACCTCAGACGGGCGCCTCCGCCCCGGCCAGGACCACGCGCAGGGCCCCCTCGATGGTCGACGCACGGTCGTCGGCCACCTTGGCGCCCGCCTCGTCGACGACGTAGAACGCGTCGACCACCTCGTGGCCCACGGTGGCCACCTTGGCGTGGCGGATGTCGAGGCCGAGGTCGGCGAGGGCGCGGGTGATGCGGTACAGCGTGCCGATGCGGTCCGGGGCCCGGACGTCGACCACCGTCGCCGCGTCCGACGCATCGCTGTGCAGCGCGATCTCGGTGCGGGGCGGCGAGGCGGCCCGCACGCCGGGCCGGCCCGCGTACTGGCGGGCCCGCGCCGCCAGCCTCTGCTCCAACGACAGGTCGCCGGCGAGGGCGGCGGCCGCGTCGGCCTCGACGGCTCGCCAGTCCGGTTCGCGCCCGAAGGTGGGGTCGACCTGGAACTCCTCGACGGCCATGCCGTCGGCGATCGACCAAGCCCGGGCCGACAGCACGTCCAGGCCGTGCAGGGCCAGCACCCCGGCGACGCGGCAGAACAGGCCGGGCCGGTCCGGCGCGGCGACGATGGCGGTGTGGCCGGTGGCGAGCAGGACGAGCCGCCGCTCGACCCGGGCCCGCTCCAGCGCCCCGAGCTGCGCCTGGGTCGGAAACCGCGGGCCGGTGGGCGCGACGTCGCCGGCGAGCACCCGGTCGACCCGGTCCACGAGCTCGTCGACCAGCGCCGCCTTCCACGGGCTCCACGCTGCGGGACCTGTGGCCAGGCTGTCGGCGACGGTGAGGACGCGCAGCAGGGCGAGCGTCCCGCGGTCGCCCACCGCCCGGGCCACGCCGGAGATCGTCGCCGGGTCGTCCAGGTCCCGGCGGGTGGCCACGTCGGCGAGCAGGAGGTGGTGGCGAACCATGGCCACCAGCACGGCGACGTCGCCGGGCGGGAAGCCCAACCGCGTCGCCACCTCCTCCATGACCACCTCACCGGCGACCGTGTGGTCGGGCCCCCGGCGGCCGACGAAGCCCTTGCCGATGTCGTGCAGCCAGGTACCGACCAGGAGGAGGTCGGCCCGCTCCACCTCGTCGAGGTGGTCGGCGGCGTTGGCGGCCGCCTCGCACAGGTGCCGGTCGACGGTGAAGCGGTGGTACGCGTTGCGCTGCGGTTGGCAGCGCACCGCGGCCCATTCGGGCAGCAAGCCGACGAGGAGCCCCTTCTGGTCGAGGGCCTCGACGACGCCGATGGCGTTGCGACCGGCGCCGAGCAGGGCGACCAGGCTCTGGCGCGCCTCCTCCGGCCACGGGTCGCCCGGGCCGGCCGGCGCCTCCGTGGCCAGCCGGTCGAGGGTCCGCCGACCCAGCTTCGTCGCTGCGCCGGCGGCGGCCGCGGCGGCACGCAGGACGAGGCCGGCGTCGGCCGCCGGGTCGACGCCCGGCGCCAGCTCGATCACGCCTTCGCGTAGGACCAGCCCGGCGCCGGCAGGACGGTCGGCCGCGGCGACCCGGCCCCGCGGGCCCTGCAGCGACGAGCCGATCCGGTCCCACGCCTCGTCGCTCGTCCAGGCGATGGTCCGCGCTGCGGCCGACAGGCGGGCCATGAGGGCGTCGGCGTCGGGGTCGCCCAGGGCCTCGGCCACGCCGTCCTGCTCCTGAAGCAGGAGCCGGTCGCCCGGCTTGCCCGTCCGCCGCTGGAGCTCGACCCTGACTGCGAGCACGGTGTCGTGGGCCGCGGCCAGGGCTTCGTCGTCGCCCTCGAACAGGATGCGCCGGGCCGACTCGGCCCAGTGGAGCGCGTGCACGTCGCGCAGGCCGCCTCGGCCCTCCTTCAGGTCCGGCTCGAGCAGGAAGGCGACCTCGCCGGCCTGGTCGTGGCGCTCGGCGACCGACCGGCCGAGGGCGGCCAGCCAGCGTGAGCCGGTGGCCCTCCACTGCTCGACCGCCCGCCGGGCCAGGTCGGCGGCCAGCTCCGGGTCGCCGGCGACGAGGCGGGCGTCGAGCTGGGCGGTGGCCGTGTTGAGGTCCGTGCCGGCGAGGGCGAGCGCCTCCTTGACCGTCCGTACCGCGTGCCCCAGCTTCAGGCCGCGGTCCCAGATCGGGTACCACAGCTTCTCGGCCAGCCGGCCGAGCTGGGCCCGGTCCCGGCGGCCGCGGTGGAGCAGGAGCAGGTCGAGGTCGCTGCGCGGGCACAGGTCGCGCCGGCCGTAGCCGCCCACCGCGACGAGGGCCAGCCCGTCGGCGCCACCGGACGATGCCGCGGCGTCGGCGAACAGCTCCGCCAGCCAGGCGTCGGCGGCCGCCGCGTACGCCCGGCAGAACTTCGTTCCCCGCAGGCCGGCGTCGGCCCGCACCTCCGCGAGCCGGACCCAGGAGCCGGCGTCGTCGGACGGGGGCGACTCAGAGGGCGTCGTGTCCCATCTCCCCGGTCCGGATTCGGGTCACGTCGTCGACGGGCACGAGCCAGACTTTACCGTCGCCGATCTTGTCCGTCCTCGCCGCTTCGACGATGACCCGGGCGACCTCGGGGGCATCCTCGTCGTCGGCCAGGATCTCGATGCGGACATTGGGCACGAAGTCGACGGTGTACTCCGTGCCCCGGTAGACCTCGGTGTGACCCCGCTGGCGCCCGAACCCCTGCACCTCGGAGACGGTCATCCCGGCCACGCCGAGGGTTCGCAGCGCGTCCTTCACGTCGTCGAGCTTGAAGGGCTTGATGATGGCGGTGACGAGTTTCACGAGCCGAGCCTTCCCATGGAGCCGAAGTCGCCGAGGGCGTAGGCCGCCTCGGCGTGCTGGGTGACGTCGAGCCCCTCGGCCTCCTGGTCGGGCGTGACCCGCAGCCCGATGGTGGCGTCGATGGCCTTGGCCAACAGGAACGTCACGGTGAACGACCAGACCAGGGTGGCGGCCACGGCGAGCAGTTGCTTGCCGAGCAACGCCAGGCCCCCGCCGAAGAGCAGGCCGTCGGCGCCCAGGCCGTTCACCGCCTTGTCGGCGAACAGGCCCAGGAGCAGCGAGCCGAGGATCCCACCGACGAGGTGGACGCCGACGACGTCGAGGGCGTCGTCGTAGCGGAACCGGAACTTCATCTGGATGGCGAGGAAGCACACCACTCCGGCCGCGAACCCGATGACGATGGCGGAGAACGTGCCGACGAACCCGGCGCAGGGGGTGACCGCCACCAGACCGGCGACCGCACCCGACGCCGCCCCGAGCGTCGTGGCGTGGCCGCCCTTGACCCGCTCGACCAGCAACCATCCGAGCATGGCCGCGGCGGCGGCCATGTGGGTGTTGATCAGGGCCTGCGCGGCCAGGGCGTTGGCGCCCAGCGCCGAGCCCGCGTTGAAACCGAACCAGCCGAACCACAGGATGCCGGTGCCCAACAGGGTCAGCGGGAGCGAATGGGGCGCCATGCCCTCCCCGGGCCATCCCCGACGCCGCCCGATGACCAGTACGACGGCCAGCGCGGCCACGCCCGCGTTGATGTGGACGACCGTCCCTCCGGCGAAGTCCAGCGCCCCCCGCTTGAACAGCCACCCCTGCGGGCTGAAGACCCAATGGGCGACCGGCGCGTACACGACCACGAGCCACAAACCGACGAAGAGGGCCCACGCGCTGAACTTCATCCGATCGGCGATGGCCCCGGTGATCAGCGCAGGCGTGATGACGGCGAACATGAGCTGGAAGGCCACGAACGCCAACGGCGGCACCGACAGGGCGAAGACGCCGACGTAGCCCGGCAGCGTGACGGCGGCGCCGGTCAGGTGGCGGAGGCCGCCGAAGCCCAGGTCGCCGACCAACCCACCGCCGACGTCCTTGCCGAAGGCCAGGCTGAACACGGCCACCGCCCAGAGCACGCTGACGAGCCCCATGCAGAAGAAGTTCTGCATCAGCATCCCGAGGACGTTCTTGGAGCGGACCATCCCGCCGTAGAAGAAGGCCAGCCCGGGCGTCATGAAGAGCACGAGCGCGGCCGAGACCAGCACCCATGCGGTATTTCCGCTGTCCACGTCGCTCCCCTCCGGTCGTCAGCGGCGGACCGACGGAATCTAGCTGAACGATTTGTGTCGCTCCCGGCCCGGCCCCGGCGGCCGGGCTCAGCGGCGCAGGGCGGCCAGGAGCTGCGCCGAGGAAATCACGTTCGCGCCCAACGCCTCGGCGCCGTCGCGGACCCGCCGGTCGCTCGACGCCACGAGCACGGGACGGGAAGGCTCGAGGTCGGCCACCCTGGCGAGGACCACGTCGTCGGCCTCCACCTCGGCCGGCGAGAAGCCGACTTTGACCAACCGCGACGTCGCCGGGACCATCGGCGGCCACAGCGGATCCGCGCCGTCGAACACGACCGACACGTCGACGCCGGTGCGCGTGGCCAGTTCGGTGAGGGCGTCGACCAGGCGGCGGCGCTGCTCGGCGATGCCCAGATCGGGCCACCCGGTCTGGGACACGTTGTAGCCGTCGACGAGAAGGCTGATCCCCGGAACCCGGACGAGGTGGTCGGCGGCCTCGACCGAGTCGTCGTGTATCCCGGGCGGCAGCGCAGCGGGGACCCGGCGCCGGGGCCGCGGCCGACGTTCGTGCCGGATCGGGCGCGACGTCGGTTCCGCCGGCCCTGCGCCAGGTCCGCCGGGCGGGGCCAGGGCCGGGGCGGCCACCGCGGGCCCCGGACGGGAGGCTCCGAGCGCCGCCGCGGCGTCCTCCAGCGAAGCGGCCATGCGCGCCGCAGCGGAAGCGGCGTCGAGCAGCGCCCGCCCGGCCACGGTGGCCGCGGCGTCGACCCGAGGATCGGCGTCCGCTCGACGTCCCTCGCCGGCGACCGGCGGGGCCGGCGTGGCCGGCGGGGCCGGGGGGGCCGGGGGGGCCGGCGGTGCAGGGGGGCGGCGGCGAAGCTCCTCCAGCTCGGTCTCGAGCGCCGACGCCCGCAGCCGGGCCTGGCCCACCTCGTCCGCCACCCGGTCCCGATCGGCCCGGGCTCGGTCCCTCTCGGCGCTGACGCGCTCGAGGCGCCGGGCCAGATCCTCGGCCTCCTGTGCCGCGCTCCGCCGCGCCCGGCGCTCCTCGGCCAGCGCGGCCCCGGCCCGCGCCGACTCGGCGTGCGCAGCGGCCGCCGCAGCCTCGGCCCGCTGGGTGGCGGCCTCGGCCCCCGCCAGGCGCCGCCGCGCCTCGTTCTCCGCCCGTCGCTCCGCGGCCGCCTCGCCGGCCCCCGCGACCTCGCGCTGCAGCGCGTCCAGGCCCGCCTCCCACCCCGTCGGCCGGGTCAACCACAGCCAGCCGGCCCGGCCCACGTCGTCCTCGTCGACGACCTCGGCCACGCGCGCCCGGAACTCGTCGTCGCCGTCGACGGCCCGCCGGGCCGCGTCGACCGCCTTGGCCGGCAGCTTGGCGAACTGCAGGAACGGGCGCAGTGGCACCGGCGCAGGGATGAGGGGGGTGGCCTCCTCCCCCGCCCGGGCCACGGCAACGGCGGCCTCCAGCGCGGGCCGCAGGAGCTTGTCGAGCGCTGCCGTCAGCCCTCGGATCCCTGGGGCGCCTCCGTCAGCACCTCGACGGCCCGGGTCGAGCCGCACCAGCGGCAGGCCACTTCCTCCACCGTCTCGGCCAGCACCGTTTCGTCCTCGACGGCCAGCTCGCCGCCCAGCGAGTAGTGGTGGAAGGCGCGGGTCCGCCGGGTGACGGTGACGTCGAACCGGGTGAGGTTGCCGCACGCGGTGCAGCGGTAGCGGGCGGTGGCCTCCACCGGTGCATGGTACCGCCCGACCGTCCCGCGACCGGTCGTTGCGTGTCGAACAGATGTTCGCCTAAGGTCCGCCGACAGTGCAGCGCAGCTTCGACGACCTGGGCACGCCGCTCCACCAGGTGACCTTCTGCGTCCTCGACCTGGAGACCACGGGCGCGTCGCCGCCGGAATCGGCCATCACCGAGGTCGGGGCGATCAAGCTGCGGGGTGGCGAGTGCCTCGGTACCTTCCAGACGCTGGTGAACCCGGGGGTCGGCATCCCCCCGGAGATCACGGTGCTCACCGGGATCACCCACGCCATGGTCCTCCCCGCGCCCCGGATCGAGGCCGTCCTCCCGGCGTTCCTCGAGTTCCTGGGGGCGGCGGTGATCGTCGGCCACAACGTCCGGTTCGACCTGCGGTTCCTCCAGGCCGCCCTCGTCCAGTCCGGACATCGCCCGGTTCCCAACCTCTGGGTCGACACGTGCGCGCTGGCCCGCCGCCTGGTGCGCGACGAAGTTCCCAACTGCCGGCTGGGCACCCTCGCCGAACGGCTGCGCCTCCCCCACCGCCCGACGCACCGGGCGCTCGACGACGCGCTGGCCACCGGAGATCTGCTGCACGCGCTGCTCGAGCGAGCCGGGAGCCTGGGGGTGCTCGGCCTGGACGACCTGTTCGAGCTGCCCACGGTGCGGGCCCATCCGCAGGTGGCAAAGCTGCGCCTCACCGCCGGCCTGCCCCGCCGACCCGGCGTGTACCTGTTCCGCGGTTCCGGCGGCCGCGTGCTCTATGTGGGGAAGGCCACCAACCTGCGCGCCCGCGTCCGCTCCTACTTCGGTGGCGACGAGCGTCGCAAGGTGGCCCAGCTGCTGCGGGAAACGGTGGCCATCGACCACGTCGTCTGCCCGGGCACGCTCGAGGCGGCCGTGCTCGAGGTCCGGCTCATCCACCGGCACCTGCCGCCGTTCAACCGCCGGTCCAAGCTCTGGAACCGGTACGCCTACGTGAAGCTCACCCTGGACGAGCCCTTTCCGCGGCTGTCCGTCGTGCGGGCGCCCCGCGAGGGCGACGGGTGCCTCTACCTCGGGCCCCTCGCATCGCCGGGGGCGGCCCGGCTGGTGGCCGACGCCATCGAATCCGCCTTGCCGTTGCGACGGTGCACGGCGCGCGTTCCCAAGGTCCCCAAGGCCGGCGCCTGCGCGCCGGCACAGCTCGGCGTGAGCAGCTGCCCCTGCGCGGGCACCGTGTCACCGCAGGAGTACGCCGCCATCGTCGACCGGGTGGTCGCAGGGCTCACAGAAGACCCCGCCATCCTGCTCGACCCTCTCGCGGCCCGGATGGAGGGGCTGGCCGAGGCCGAGCGGTACGAGGAGGCGGCCGACATGCGCGACCGGGCGGCCGCCCTCGCCCGGGCGCTGGCCCGCCAGCGCCAGCTCGACGCCCTGCGCCGGGCCGGCCGGTTGGAGATCGAGGTCGCCGGTGAGCCGGGGGGGCCGGCGGACGCCCGCCGCCGGCTCGTCCTCACCGCCGGCCGGCTCCCGTCCGGCGCGGCTCCGCGCGGCGGCACGGACGCCCAGTTGCCGCTGCCCGACGGCGGTGGCGAGGACGCGGCGGATCCCGACCAGCCGCTCCCCCGCCACCTGGTGGACGAGCTCGTCTGCGTGGCGTCGTGGCTCGACGCCGAAGCCCGCCGGGTGCGGCTCGTGCACTGCGAGGGCCCGTGGGCGGTGCCGGTCGGCCGGCTCCCCCGCTTCGAGCCGGTGCGGGCCACGGCCCGCCGACCGACGGGGAGCCGCTCTTGACGGAGCAGGCCAAGTCCGGTTGCATGGACCTCCGGGCCGGGCCTCGCGTGCAGGCCCGGGGAACCGGGGGGCAGTTCATGGCAGAGCTCGACGGCAAAGTCGCTCTTATCACCGGTGCGGCAAGCGGTATCGGGGAAGCCACCGCCATGGCCATGGCCGAAGCGGGGGCCAAGGTGGTGGTCGCCGGCCTCCACCTCGACGGGGCCCGGCTCGTGTGCGAGGCCATCGCGGCCAAGGGCGGCCAGGCCGCGCCCGTGGCCTTCGACACGTCCGACGAGGAACAGGTGATCGCGGGGGTCGCGGCCGCAGTGGAGGCGTTCGGCGGGATCGACATCCTCCACAACAACGCGGCCATCACCAGCGTCGACTTCATGATGCGCGACGGCATGGTCCACCAGCTCGACGTCGACCTCTGGGACCAGACGATGGCGGTGAACGTGCGCGGCTACATGCTGTGCACCAAGCACGTCGTCCCGCTCATGCTCGCTCGCGGCTCCGGCGTCATCATCAACACCGCATCGGGCGCCGGACTCCAGGGCGAGCTGACGCGCGCCGCCTACGGCACGTCGAAGGCTGCGGTCGTGGGGTTCACCCGCAGCGTGGCCACGCAGTACGGGAAGATGGGCATCCGCTGCGTCACGGTCATGCCCGGGCTGACCATGACCCCCACCGTCGCCGCCAACATGCCGCCGCCGATGATCGACATGATGCGGCGCCACAGCCTGACCGCGGACCTGCCCCGGCCGGACGACATCGCCAACGCGGTGGTCTTCCTCGCCTCGCCGCGGGCCGCGTTCATCACCGGCGCGGTGATCCCGGTCGACGGGGGCTTCGGCATCCACAGCCCGTCCTTCGCCGACGAGGTGGCGATGTGGGCCGCGTCGTCGGGGGCAGCCGGGGCGGCCACCGCGGACCGGTTCAAGGCCGCCCTCGAGGCACGCCAAGGGACCGCCGCCGAGCCCGGCGCCCTCGAAGGTGCGCTCGCGCCGAACGCGGTCTGGCACCACGGAGGGGCGTCCGGAGAGGACCTCTCCGGAGTCGGGGCGATGGCCAGCCGGTGGGGCGCGCTGGCCGGCGCCGGCGCCGTGCAGGTGGTCGACGTCTTCGCCGACGACACCCACGTCATCGGGATCGTCCAGGTGTCCGGTGGCGGCACCGTCGTGCGGCAGGCCAACCTGTTCCACCTGGGCGGCGACGGCACCGCCACCGACCTGTGGTGCATCCCCACCGATCAGACGGTGACGCAGGCCTTGGCCGACGGCCAGGCCCCGCCCGAGCACCCGAACGCCACCGTCTTCCGCCAAGCCGAGGAGGCCCGGGCCCGCAACGAGTTCAACGCCGAGGACCTGGCGTTCATCGACCGGTTCCTGCGCGACGACGTCCACTGGATCAGCCCGTGGGGCAAGGGCCCGGAGAGCCGCGACGAGGTGGTGGCCCAGTTCCGGCAGTTCAAGGAGGCCACCGGCGGCAGCATGACGCTGACCCTCAACGAGGTCTTCGCCGACGACACCCACGCCTTGTCCATGGTGCGCCTCCAGGCGGACCGCCCGGACAAGCCGGACAAGCACATGGACGTCCGGGAGGCCAACGTCTTCCACCTCGACGCCAACGGGCAGGCTCAGGAGTTCTGGGGCGTCGCCGACGACCAGGCCCAGATCAACGCGTTCTGGATGTGAGGTGAGCCGAGGCCGGCCGAGGTGAGTTGACTCGGGGTGAGCCCCGGCTCAGCCGAGCCGGGCGCCCACCGACACCGCCACCAGCCGTTCCAGCACCGCCGCCGCCCCGCCACTGTCGACGGATGCGGCCGCCGCCTCGAGGCCCTCGGCCAGGTCGTCGGCGACGCCGGCGGCGACCAGCCCGGCCGCGGCGTTGAGCAGGATGAAGTCCCGCCGGGGGCCCGGTTCGCCGTCGAGGACGCGCCGGGCGAGATCGGCGTTGACGGCCGGGGTCCCCCCCTGGATGTCCTCCAGGGCGGCCTGCTTCAGCCCGAGCTTGACCGGGTCGACGTCGTAGGAGCGGACGTGGCCCTCGCGCAGCTCGACGACGGTCGACGTCGTGATCGTCGAAAGCTCGTCCAGGCCGTCGTGGCCGTAGACGACCAGCGCCCGCTCCGAGCCGTGGGCCTGGAGGACGCCCACGAGCTTGGCCGCCATGGCCGGGTCGCTGACCCCCAGCACCTGGCGCCGGACCCGGGCCGGGTTGGCCACGGGGCCGAGGAAATTGAAGACGGTCGGGACGCCGAGCTCCCGGCGGACCGGGCCCACGTGGCGAAAAGCGGGGTGGTACTGGGGCGCGAAGCAGAACCCCATTCCCGCCCGCTCGACGCACGCCGCCACTCCGGTGGGGTCGAGGTCGATCACCACGCCGAGCGCTTCGAGCAGGTCGGCCGAGCCGCACTCGGAGGTCTGGGACCGGTTCCCGTGCTTGCACACCTTGGCCCCGGCACCGGCGACGACGAGCGCGGCCACCGTCGACGCGTTGATCGTGCACGCCCGGTCGCCGCCCGTGCCGCAGGTGTCGACGGCGTCGGTGGTCTCCGGCAGCTCGACCCGCTGGCCGAAGGCGAGCATCACGTCGAGCAGGGCGGCCATCTCCTCGACCGTTTCGCCCTTCATGCGCAACCCGACCGCGAACGCCGCCACCTGGGCGGGCGTCGCCGCACCCTCCAGGATGTCGGTGACCGCCGCCGTCGTCTCCTCCGCAGTCAGGTCCCGACCGTTGGTCAGCGGTCCCAGTACGGCGGGCCAGCCTCCGAGCGCAGCAAGGTTCACACCCCGGAACGGTAGCGGCCCGGTACCGGCCGCACGGAGGCTTATGCCGCCGCGGTCTTGCGGCGCTGGCGCAGGATGCGCCGGCGCTCCTTCTCGGTGGCGCCGCCCCAGATTCCCTCGGACTCCCGGCTGGCCAGGGCGAATTCCAGGCACTGCTGTTGCACTACACACGTCCGGCAGACCTCTTTGGCCCGCTCGACACCCTCGTCCTCACTGGCGGAGTAGAAGATCTCGGGGTCCAGCCCGCGGCACGCGCCTCGAAGACGCCAGGAGAGATCCATCGCGCTATCACCTTCCTCTCTCGGCTCGGTTCCAAACCTGACCCGTCGAGCCGGTCGGAAGCGACCAGATCGAATTATCGAACACAAACGTTGCTGAAGTCCATTTGATTTGGACCGCGCTCGCCCGGACGCAGGTGCGGACGACCGTAGGATGCGACGGATGACGCGCACCGCGGACGATTCGCCGCGGGTGCGGCCGCGCCGCCAGCGGGTGTCGATCCTCGTCGCCCTCGGACTCTGCGTGCCTGGCGCAGTGTCGCGGATCGCCGGGTTCCACGGCGAGGTGGGGCTGATGGCCCTCCTGTTCGGCCTGGCCATCGTCGGAGCCGCCTTCCTGCTCTCCTGGGCGGCCGAGGTCGCCCAACTCGACATGTCGGCCGGGCTGGCCATCGCCCTGCTCGCCTTCGTCGCCGTCCTGCCCGAGTACGCGGTGGACCTCGTCTTCGCCTGGAAGGGCGGCAACGCGGTCGAGCGGTACGGGGCCGCCTGCCACGCCCCCGGAAGTACGACGGAGCCCCCCTGCTCGCTGGCCCTGGCCAACATGACCGGTGCGAACCGGCTCCTGATCGGCGTCGGATGGTCGCTTGTCGTGCTGCTCGCGTGGTGGGCCATGCGCCGACGGAACCGGGCCGCTCCGCCGGGCACTGCGGGAGCGCCCCTCAGCGAGATCGTCCTCGACCGCTCGCACTCGGTGGAGCTGGCCTTCCTGACCATCGCCAGCGCGTACTCCCTGACCCTGCCCCTCAAGCACTCGATCACGCTCATCGACGCCGCCGTGCTGGTCTCGCTGTTCGTGGCCTACACGGCGCGCATCTCCCGGGCGCCGGCCGAGGAGCCGCACCTGGTCGGCCCCGCGCTCTACGTGGCGAGCTTCGCCGAGCGCAACCGCCGGCTGACCGTCGCCCTGCTGTTCCTCGTCGCCGCCGGGGTGATCCTGTTGTGCGCGGAGCCGTTCGCCGAGTCCCTGGTCGACACCGGTGCCCGGTTCGGGGTCAGCGAGTTCCTGCTGGTCCAGTGGCTGGCCCCGCTGGCGTCGGAGGCGCCCGAGCTGCTCATCGCCGGCCTGTACGCCTGGCGGCTCAACACCAATTCGGGCCTGGGCACGCTGGTCTCGTCGAAGGTCAACCAGTGGACGCTGCTGGTGGGCACGCTGCCGATCGTCTTCGCGCTCGCGTCGGGCAGCCTGCACGGCCTGCCGATCATCGCCCGCCAGCGCGAGGAGCTGTTCCTGACCGCGGCCCAATCGGTCTTCGCCGTCGCCATCCTGGCCAACCTCTCCATCAGCGTCCGGGAGGCGGCCACGCTCTTCGCCCTTTTCTGGGCCCAGTTCGTGGTCGGGGCGATCGTGCCCGTCTCCTGGCACGGCGCGGAGCTGGTGGTGGTGGGCGTGGTGTACCTGGCGCTGGCCGTGTGGTATTTCGTCGGCCACCGCCGGGCCATGCCGACCCTGCTCCGCGACGGCCTCCGCACGAGCTACGCCCAACTGTCCGGCGAGGCGTGAGCGGACCGGCCCGGTTCGACCGGGCGTGGGCGCTGGAGCGGCTGGCCGCCGATACGTTCGACGTCCTGGTCATCGGGGGCGGGATCACCGGTGCCGGCGTCGCCCTCGACGCGGCGTCGCGGGGACTGCGCACCGCCCTGGTGGAGCGCGAAGACTTCGGCTCGGGAACGTCGTCGCGATCGTCGAAGCTGGTCCACGGGGGCCTGCGCTACCTGAGCCAGGGCGACTACCGGCTGGTGGCCCAGGCTCTGGCCGAGCGCCAGCGACTGCTCCACAACGCCCCCCACCTCGTGCGCCCGCTGCCCTTCCTCGTTCCCGCGTACGGCAGCCGGGCGCGGATGCGGGCGGTCAGCTCGGCCCTGTGGCTCTACGACGCGACGGGCGGTTTCCGGATCGGCACGCTCCACCGACGGATCTCGGCCACAGAGGCCCTGGCCCACACGCCCGCGCTGCGCGCCGAAGGGCTGGTCGGGGCCCACCTGTACCTTGACGCGCAGGCCGACGACGCCCGACTCGCCCTCACCGTCGCCCGCAGCGCGGTGCTCGATCACGGGGCGGTCGCGGCCAACCACGCCGGCGTCACCGAGCTGCTGCGGGGGGCGGGCGGCCGGGTGACCGGAGCCCGGATGTCCGCCGACGGCGCCGAGTTCGACGTCCGGGCCGCGGCGGTGGTGAGCGCGACCGGCGTGTGGGCCGACGCGCTCCGGGCCGACGGCACCCGCTCGATCCGTCCGGCCAAGGGCGTGCACCTGACCCTGCCGGCCGAGCTCGTGCGGACCGACGTCGCCCTGGTGCTGACCGCCCCCGCCGACGGGCGCTCGATCTTCGTGGTGCCGTGGGCCGGGAGCGATCGGGTCTACGTCGGTACCACCGACACCGACTACGACGGTCCTCTCGACAACCCGGTCTGCACGGCCGCCGACACCGACTACCTGCTGGGCGCCCTCAACGCCGCGCTGTCGTCGACGGTCACGCCCGACGACGTCGTCGGGAGCTGGGCGGGTTTGCGACCGCTGGTCGCGGATGCCGGGGCCGGCGCCGGCAGCGGTCGGAGCGCCGACCTGTCCCGTCGACACCGCGTCGGCGTGGGCGCCGACGGGCTGGTCACGATCGCCGGCGGGAAGCTCACGACGTACCGGGCCATGGCCGAGGACACGGTCGACGCGGTGCAGGCTGCGCTCGGCCGCCGGGTGACGCCCTGCCGCACCCGCCGGCTGGCGCTGCACGGCGCCCCGCCCGTCGCCCGGGCCGGCTCACCTCCCCGCGACGACCACCTCGTCGGCCGCCACGGAACCGACGCCCGCGTGGTGGCGGCGATGGTCGACGCCCACCCCAACCTGGGCGAGCCGCTGGTCGGCACGCTTCCTTACCTGCGGGCCGAAGCGGTCTACGCCGCCCGCTACGAGATGGCCTGCTCTGTCGACGACGTCCTGGCCCGGCGGACCCGGTCGCTCATCCTCGCCCGGGACGCGTCCGCGGCCGCCGCCCCCGACGTCGCCGGCCTGCTGGCCCGCGAGCTGGGGTGGTCCGTCACGGAGGCGGCGGCCGACGTCGAGCGCTACCGGGCCGGCGTCGAGGCCGAACGCTCGGCGGCGACAGCCTGAGCGGGCGCTCGGAGGGTGAGTCGACGTCGCGGCAGTGGCCCCGGCGGGCTTTGGTCCAGCCGCTACGGCAAGATCGACGTCATGGTCGCCGGTCTGCAGGTCTCACGCGCCTCGGATCGCCTGGTGGGCCCCTCGGTGGTCGGCGGCGATGCCGGCCGGGCGGCGCGGTGAAAATCGACCGCAGGGCGGTGGTCGCGGGGGCGGCGAGGGGCGCCCTCATCGCCGGCCTGGCCATCGTCGCCGCCCAGGCGGTGCGCTCGCTGACCAACGCCGACGCCAACCTCGGCCTGTACCTCGTCCTGCTCGGTGGCCTCGTCGCCGGAGGCCAGCGCGCCGGCCGCCGCCGGCCCGAGTCGCCGTTGACCCACGGCGCGCTGGCCGGGCTCGGCGCGTACGTCGTCGTGCTGGTCGTGGTCACCGCGGTCCGCCTCGCCGTCGGTCGGCCCCTGGCCGATCCGGTCTCGTTCGTCTTCAACGGGCTGATGGCTGCGTCGGCCGGAATCCTCGGGGGCTACCTCGCCCAGCGCAACCCGCCGAGGCAGGCATGACGATCCTCGTCGTCGACGTCGGGACGAGCAGCGTGCGGGCCTCGGTCGTCGCTCCCGACGCGAGCATCGTCGCCGCGGTCCGACGTCCGTTCCTCCCGTCGACACCGTCGGCCGGCTTCGTCGAGCTCGACGCCGCCCTGTTGGCCGCGGCGGTGCTCGACGTCGCCCGGGCGGCCATCGAGGAGGCCGGGCCGGTGGACGCCGTCGGCATCGCCAACCAGCGGGCCACCACCATCCTGTGGGACCGGGCCACGGGCGAGCCCGTGGCCCCGGGGATCGGCTGGCAGGACCAGCGCACGGTCATGATGTGCCTGGCCCTGCAGGCCCAGGGCCTACGGCTGTCGCCCAGCAGCTCGGCCACCAAGCTGGCGTTCCTCCTGGACACCTTCGACCCCGACCGCACCCGCGACCTGTGCTTCGGCACGATCGACACCTGGGTGGCCTGGACGCTGTCCGCGGGCGAGCTGCACGTCACCGACCTGTCCAACGCCGGAGTCACCGGGCTCATGCGGACGGACGGCTCCGGCTGGGACGAGAGGGTCCTGGCCACGCTGCGCATCCCGACGTCCGTGCTTCCCCGCATCGTCGACTCCTCCGGCGTCGTCGGACCCGCGGTGGCGTTGCCCGGCGCGCCGGTGATCGCGGGGCTGGCCGGCGACCAGCAGGCCTCGCTCATCGGCCAGGGCTGCACCCGACCAGGGCTGGCCAAGATGACGTTCGGCACGGGCGGCATGCTCGACCTGTGCCTTGGCCCCGACCGCCCGGCGTTCGACGAGCGCGGCCCGCACGGCACGTTCCCCATCGTCGCCTGGCGCCGGAACGGTCGGATCGCCTGGGGCGTGGAGGCGTTCATGCTCACCGCCGGGCAGGCTGTCGAGTGGCTCTGCGAGGACCTCGGCGTGCTGGCCGACGCGGGCGCATCCGAGGCCGTCGCCGCGGCATGCGAGGACACCGGCGACGTCTGGTTCGTCCCCGCGCTGCTGGGCATGGCCACGCCGGCCTGGGACTTCGGTGCCCGGGGAACGCTGCTCGGGCTGACGGGGGGCACGGGCCGGGCCGAGGTCGTGCGGGCCGTGCTGGAGGGCGTCGCCCATCGCGGCGCCGACCTGCTGGAGGCGGCCGAGGGCGACGGCGGGTACTCCATCCCGGTCGTCCGCGTCGACGGAGGCATGAGCGCCAACCGGGTCTTCGTGCAGGCACTGGCCGACGCGTGCCAACGTCCGGTCGAGGTGTCGCCGGTCACCGAAGCCACCACCCTCGGGGCTGCGTTCCTGGCCGGGATGGCGGTCGGCGTGTGGGTCGGCGAGGAGGAGATCGCCGCCACCTGGTCTCCCCGGGCGCGGGTCGAGCCGGTCGGCCGCGTCGACCGGGCCCGCTGGCGGGAGGCGTGCGACCGGGCCCGGGGCTGGATCCCCGAGCTGTCCGCGCTCGAGTTCTGACTCGCCGCGGCGGCGGGCGACGAGGACGCGGGCGGCAGGGTTGGCGGCGCGGGGCTGTCGGAGATGGACGGCGTGCGCGACACTGGGGACGACGGTGAGTCGGCCGGGTGGCCGCGGCCCGGCAGTGACCGGGTCGAGGAAGGTCGGGGCTCCACAGGGCAGGGTGCTGGCTAACGGCCAGTCGGGGTGACCCGCAGGAAAGTGCCACAGAGAACAGACCGCCGATGGCCCCGACGTTCGTCGAACGGAGGGGCACAGGCAAGGGTGAAACGGTGCGGCAAGAGCGCACCAGCGCCCGGGGCGACCCGGACGGCTCGGCAAACCCCACCCGGAGCAAGGCCGAACAGGGGAAGGGCGGCCCGCCCGGTGGCTCGCAGGAGCCACGCTCCCCAGGTAGGCCGCACAGATGGATGGCCACCGCGCCGCCTCCGGGCGACGCACAGAACCCCGCCTACAGGCCGACTCACCGTCACCACCGGGTTTAACCAGGGGCCTGGGAGGGCCAAGCGGCCCTCTCAGACGCCTCATTGGACACGCACTTTGGGAGTATCCCTGCGGACTTGGCTGAGCTCAACGAAGCCCTTTCGGGGTCGCGGACTGAGTGGTGGTGCTACCTCCCCCGGCTTCTCGGCGGGTCGTTTGCAAGCTCACGATCGAGCCAACGCCTGAGCCGCGGTCCGATGGTGAGGGCGAACCAGATCATCACCCCGGTAGTGAACAGGGTGAGGAGGACACTGAGGATGCTCAGGACGTAGAAGATGGCCACAGGGTCACGACCTCTCCGAGGGGTTGGGCTACAGGCCACATCTGGAGCAGGTGCTCCTCCATGTCGTCGGCTTGTCGGGTGTTGACTCGAAGTCGCCACGATCCTGACGGGATGCTCAGCGTGTGGATCAGCTCGCCGCCCCACTCGGTGATGGCGACCTCACCGGACACGACCCGGAAGTCTCTCTCCACGATGCGGGTGGAGCCGGACGGAGGCCCTTCTCGGGAGTCGAATACCTCCACGGTGAGACGCGAACGTCCGTACCTCGCGGCTGGGACGATGGTGGCTTTCCAGGGTGCTGGCGTTCCGACCAGGCCGTTGGCGCCGCCGGGCCGGTGGGGGGTTCTCGAGGACCCCCCGGGGCGTCGTAGTAGACACCCCCGGGGTCGACGACCGAGTACCAGTCCCCCAGGTTGACCTCTGTGGTGAAGGTACCTGTCTTCATGGGTTACGGCTGCACGTCGATGTGGAACCGGTCGCCGTAGACGAAGCGCTCCTTCGAGAACTCCTGCTGGACCTTCGAGCCGGCGCAGGAGTTCTGGTTGGCGTTGAGCGCTCGCACGTCCCAGTTGACGCCTTGCCGGCTGAACGCTGCGCCCTGGGCGGTTGAGGCGCGCGGGTACTCGTCGCATGACTGACCGGACGCCTTGCACCTTGGCGCAGACGGAGCGGCCGAGCCCGGGGACGGCTCCGTCCGAGGTGCCGATGACGAAGTGGTCGAAGAACCGCGGGATGTTGGAGCCCTCCATTGGACCGATGCCGTTGGCCTGGACCGGACCGGCCATCGGGACGTCGCCGCCGAGGGACTTCAAGACGTCGCTGGGCGCCTTCTTGGCCACGTCGGGGGCGGTGCTGCTGGCGAAGAGCAGTCGGTCTTGTCGACGCCGTGATTCTTGAGGTTGTTCAGGTTTTCAGGCATGGTGCTGGCGTCACAGGCGGCCGGATTGGCCTCCGACGGGAAGACCCTGCTCCGTCACGGGCCTACCCCGCTGCTCGACCTGGCCCAGGCTCCGACCCAGGGGTCGTCGCCGGGCTCACTCCGCGTTCCGCCTGAACACCACCGGCCGCAAATCGGTAGTCGGCGTCCGGCCATTCACCTCAATGCACGCTGGCCCGCCCGGGTATGCATGTACAGAAGAACACACCAGTCCGCTAGCTCGGGGTGCCGCCGACTTTGAGGAAGATCGAGTCGATCTTGTGGAATGCGTTGTCGACGCCAGCGGTTGGGGTGCCAGCCTTCAGGAATGCACCGTCGAGCTTGAGCAGGGTGTTCTCGACCTTGAGCAGGGCGTTCTGCACCGCAGGTGACTGGGTGGAGGTCGCTGAGGCATCGGCGTGAGCCGGCGCGGCGATGCCGAGCATGGAGGCCATGGCAGCCGCCGACACGGCCGTGGCGCCGACGATGCGGCGCTTCTTGTTTTCCATGGCGGCAGGGTACATCCGCCCCCTCCGGAAGTCACGAGCGAACCAGGAACCCCAGCTCGAAGAGCCGTCTGACGGCCTCCAGCGCCGCCCGGGAGAGTTCGTCGCGGTCGACACCGGTCTCCTCGGCCGCTTCATCGATCAACTCCTCCAACGTCCGTCGTCCGTCGATGCGCAAGAACACGTGGAGGGCCACCGAGTCGACGTCGCCGGTCAAACCGACCCCCTCGTCGAGAGTCAGCGTGCTCGTGGCCGTCGCGTACCTGCCATCGCCGTAGAGCAGCGACTGGTTGAGGCGATGTCCATCGACCAGGGAAAACACCGACGCCAGCACGACGGCGTCCTCGCCGACGACGGCGGCCTGATCGGCCGCCTCCATCATCCGGTTTAACTGATCGTGTGCCAGTCCCGATGGGGCCGACGTCATTTTGAACGTTCGGGCCCAGCACGAGGGCGCCGACGCACGGCGGAGCACCACCGCGCCAAGGCCGATGGCGGCGATGCCATTCGACCGGTAGTACTCCAGCCAGCGGTCGAGACGGGAGTCGGTGTCGTCGGTCGACCCCGAATCGCTCAGCGCCCACCGGCACGCATAGGTGAGCGGGTCGACGGTCTCGTAGTGCAGCAGGAGCACATCGCAGCCGGACCCCTCTACCCACCCGGCCACGGGCGGGTCGGCCGCGGCCCCGCCCTGCACCCAATTGCACAGCACGTGGGCGGTGCCACCTGGTGCCAGAACGGACGCAGCCCCGACCACGACGGCGCGGGACATGGCGTCGCCCTCCATGCCACTGTCCCTGAACGTGTAGTCGCTATCCGGTGACACGACGAACGGCGGATTGGAGACGACCAGGTCGAACTGCTCACCCATCACCGGCTCGTAGAGGCTCCCCAGCCGGCACTCGACGTTCGGCACGCCGTTCAGCGCGGCGTTGACCTCGGTGAACCGGAGGGCACGCGGGTTCACGTCGACGGCGACGACCTCCGCGACGCATCGGGCGGCCACGAGGGCCTGCACGCCACACCCGGTCCCCACGTCGAGCGCACGCCGGCCGGCGGCGGGAAACGTCAGGCACGCGAGCGTCCGCGCCGCCGGGCTCACGCCCCCGACGTGGGCCCTGTCCAGATTGCCGTTGCTCTCGGCGTCATGAGCCAGCAGGAGACCGTCATACGGCGTGATCCGCACGGTCGCCCGGACAACACCGGCGTCACATGCCAGCAGCTCGCAGGCCACCATCTCCTCCGGAGTCACCGGTGCGATGGCGGCCGCCACTTCGTCGATCGGCAGTCCCGCGCCAAGGACGACCAGCCGCACCATCGTCGACAGCGCGTCGCTGCCGGTCAACCTCCGAGCGTGCACCGCACGGTCGACCGACCCGATCGGCGTGCCCGCCGACATCTGGAGCGCCGCTGCCACTCCGTTCTCGGTGAACCCCAGGCTTCGGAGCGCTTCGCCGAGTCGACCGAGCACGTCGGGGTCGGCGGCAGGAGCCACCGGGGAAGC
>DATASA010000188.1:0-6444 GCA_036269435.1 Acidimicrobiales bacterium
GTCGTTTCGTCCCCCGAGTCGAACGGGTACCGGCGAAACCATGGACGACACGTTCGAGCAGGTCCGAGCGGCGGCTGCCCGCTGCCAGGCCTGCGACCTGTGGAAGCTCGGCACCCAGACGGTGTTCGGCGAAGGGGCGGAACGGGCCGAGGTCATGTTCGTCGGCGAGCAGCCGGGCGACAAGGAGGACGTTGCCGGGCGGCCGTTCGTGGGCCCCGCCGGGCGGGTGCTCGACGAGGCCCTGCAGCAGGCCGGCATCGACCGGTCCAGGATCTATCTGACCAACGCGGTGAAGCACTTCAAGTGGGAGCCACGGGGCAAGCGGCGCCTCCACAAGCGCCCGGACGCGGCCGAAGTGGCCGCGTGCCGGCCGTGGCTCGACCGCGAGATCGAGCTGGTCGGCCCCCGGGTGGTCGTCTGCCTGGGAGCGACGGCCGCCCAGGCCCTGCTGGGCCGCACGTTCCGGGTCACCCGCCAGCGCGGCGAGCTCTTCCCCCAGCCCGCCGGCCACGTCGTGACGGCCACGGTCCACCCGTCGTCGATCCTTCGTGCGCCCGACGCCGCCGCACGGGAGGCCGAGATGGCCGCGTTAGTGGAGGACCTCCGCGCCGTCGGAAGGCGCCTGCAGGAGCAAGGGGCGTCGTGAGGGCGCCCGGCTAACATCGCCCGCCATGCACGAGGGCAGCAAGAAGGCGATCGTCGCCGCGTTCGCGGCCAACCTGGCGATCGCGTTGGCCAAGCTCGTCGGGTTCCTGTTCACCGGCGCGGCGTCCATGCTGGCCGAGGCCGTGCACTCGGGTGCCGACACGACCAACCAGGGCCTGCTGTTCCTGGGCGGCGCCAGATCCCGCAAGAGGGCCACCGCCGAGCACCCGTTCGGCTACGGGCGGGAGCGGTACTTCTGGGGCTTCGTCGTCGCCCTGGTCATCTTCAGCCTCGGCTCGATGTTCGCCCTGTTCGAGGGGATCGAGAAGCTGCGGACGCCCCACGAGCTGGAGTCCATCGGCTGGGCCATCGGCGTCCTGCTCGTGTCCATGGTCTGCGAGGGCATGTCGCTGCGGACCGCGATCAAGGAGAGCCACGAGTCCAAGGGCAACGAGTCCTGGTGGGGCTTCATCCGCCGGTCCAAGAACCCCGAGCTCCCGGTCGTGCTGCTGGAGGACACCGGAGCGCTCATCGGCCTCGTCCTCGCCCTGCTCGGGATCGCCCTGGCCGAGATCACCGGCAACCCCCGCTTCGACGCCATCGGCAGCGTCGCCATCGGCATCCTGCTCGGCCTGATCGCCATCACCCTGGTCGTGGAGATGAAGAGCCTGCTGATCGGCGAGTCGGCCACGCCGGCCACCGTCGCCAGGATCCGCGAGGCCATGGAGTCCTGCGACAACGTCGACCGGGTCATCCACCTGCGGACCGAGCACCTGGGGCCGGAGGAGCTGCTGGTAGGGGCCAAGCTGGCCTTCCACACCGGCCTCGACGTCCCCGCCCTGGCCGAGGCGATCGACGCGGTCGAGGTCCGGGTCCGAGCTGCGGTGCCCGACGCCCGGGTGATCTACATCGAGCCCGACGTGGCCCGAGCCGGGGCGCCCGAGCCGATCACCTGACCACGAACGTCCCGAACATGCCGCGGGACTCGTGGTCGGCCACGCCGCAGCGGAACCGGTAGGTGCCGGGCTTGGAGAGGTCGAGCGTGGCCTTGCGACTCGCCCCCGCCGACGTGGGGCCGACCTCCCCGACGGCTTTGCCGTCGGGGCCGAAGACCTCGAACTCGTGATCGGCGGGGCCGGCGTTCGTGAGGACGAACTCGACCTTCTCGCCCGCCCGCCCGGAGAAGCCGTCGAGCCCGGTGTAGGCGTAGTTGTGGGCGCCGATCGCCACCGACCGGTCGGCCGAAACGCCTCCTCCGCAGCCGCCCAGGACGACCAGTCCCGCCGCCGCGCCCAGCGCGGCGACAGCTCTCCTTAGGTGACCTGAATTCATCTTCTTAGGATCGCCTAAGAACCTCTCCTCGTCAACCGCCCGTTGGTCGACCGTGGCTATTGCCTCGATGTATACGCTCAGCGTATTGTGGCCTGGACATGAGCGTCCCCTTCGCCCTCCTCGGCCTGCTGGAGCGTGAGCCGAGCCACGGCTACGAGCTGAAGCGGGACTACGACGCCTTCTTCGGCCGGGACAAGCCGCTCCCGTTCGGGCAGGTGTACGCCACCCTGGCCAGGCTGGCGCGCGACGGCAAGGTCGAGCTCGGCGACGTCGAGCCCGGCGCCGGGCCCGACCGCAAGCGGTACGCCATCACGCCGGTCGGCCGGGAAGAAGTCGACGCATGGCTGGCCGAGCCCGTCCAGGCCGAGGCCCACCTCCAGACCGTCCTGTTCGTCAAGGTCGTGCTCGCCCTGATGCTCGGCCGTTCCGCCGAGCGCTACCTGGACACCCAGCGGGCCGCCCACCTCCAACGCATGCGGGAGCTGACGGAGGTCAAGCGGACGGGCAGCCTGGTCGACGCCCTACTCGCCGACCATGGCCTGTTCCACCTCGAAGCGGACCTGCGCTGGATCGACACGACCTCGGCCCGCCTGGGACCGTTGGCGGAGACGATCGGCTCATGAGCTCCTCGCAGGGCGCGGCGGAGAACGCCATCGAGGCCCGCGACGTCCACCTCTCGTTCGGGCCGACGCCCGCCCTTCGGGGCGCCAGCGTGGCCGTGGCATCCGGGGAGATCCTCGCGGTCATGGGCCCGAGCGGGTCGGGCAAGTCGACGCTGCTGCACTGCCTGGCCGGCATTCTCGTGCCCCAGCGTGGCGAGATCCGCTTCGCCGGCCGCCGGGTCGACACGCTGGGCGAACAGGGTCGCAGCGCGCTCCGGCGGGACCACTTCGGCTTCGTGTTCCAGTTCGGCCAGCTCGTGCCCGAGCTCAGTGCCCTGGAGAACGTGGCCCTGCCATTGCTCCTCAAGGGCGTCCGCCGGGCGCCGGCGCTCGACGAGGCGCGCGCCTGGTTCGGGCGTCTGGGCATCGACGGGCTGGAGCCGCGCCGGTCCGGCGAGCTGTCCGGCGGGCAGGCCCAGCGCGTCGCCCTGGCGCGCGGACTCGTGACGAACCCGCGGATCCTGTTCGCCGACGAACCGACGGGCTCGCTCGACTCGCTGAGCGGCGAGCACGTCATGGAACTGCTCGTCGTCGCCGCCCGCCAGCAGGGCGCCGCGGTGGTGCTCGTGACCCACGACGCTCGAGTGGCCGCCTACGCCGACCGCGAGGTCGTCGTCCGTGACGGCAAGGCGACGTCGTTGGCCGAGCACGCGCCGTCGTGATCCGCCTCGGCCTCCGCCTGACCTTCAACGGCGGCAAGGAGGCGGTGGTCCGCCTGGTCATCACGACGGCCGCGGTCGCCCTGGGTGTCGGGCTCCTGTTGGTCGCGCTCTCGGGGATGAACGCGATCCACGCCCAGAACGCCCGCACCGCATGGCTGAACACGTCCCTGCCAGGCCTCGCGTTCGCTCCGCCCGACATCAACGGCCGGGGTGCGACCACACCGGCGCCAGATCCGCTCTGGTGGGAGGTCGCCACCGATCACTTCGGGGGCCGGACCCTCGACCGCGTCGACGTGGCGGCAACCGGTCCGACGTCGCCGGTGCCGCCGGGGATCGCTCAGCTGCCGGGGCCCGGCCAGTTCTACGCCTCCCCGGCACTGAGCCACCTCCTGCGCACCACCCCGGCGGCCGAGCTCGGCGACCGGTTCCCGGGCGAGCAGATCGGCACGATCGCTCCCGCCGGCCTCCCCGCTCCGAGCTCGTTGATCATCGTCGTCGGCCACACTGCGGGCGAGCTGTCCCGGACCGACGGGGCCCACGCCGTCACGACCATCAACGGCGACTCGAGACAGGCCGGGCCGCTCGGGTGGGACGCGCACAAGCTGCAGGTGATCCTGGCCGTCGGCGCCTTGGCCTTGCTGTTCCCCGTCCTGATCTTCATCGGGACGGCCACCCGCCTGGCCGCGGCCCGGCGGGAGCAGCGCTTCGCGGCCATGCGCCTGGTGGGCGCGTCCCCTCGCCAGGTCGCGGTCGTCTCGGCTGTCGAAGCGTCGCTGGCCGCCATCGGAGGGGTCCTGGTGGGCTTCGCCGTGTTCCTCCTGCTGCGCCCGGTCCTGACCAACCTTCCGTTCACCGGGGAGCCGTTCGCCCCGGGCGACCTGTCGCTCGGCAGGGTGAACATCCTTCTCGTCGTCGTCGGCGTGCCCCTCGCCGCCGCCGGCGCAGCACGCATCGCCATGCGCCGGGTGGTCATCTCGCCGCTCGGCGTCTCCCGCCGCGTGACCCCGGCCGCGCCCCGCGCCTACCGCCTGTTCCCGCTGTTCGCCGGGGTCGCCGAGCTGGCCTACTTCGTCGTCGTGGGACGGCCCCACACCACCGGCGGCCAGCTGGCCGCCTACTTCTCCGGCTGCCTGCTCATGATGGTGGGGCTCGTCGTCGCCGGTCCGTGGCTCACCATGGTCGGATCCCGGTTCATGGCCCGGCGCACGGGCCGGCCGGCCGTGCTCATCGCCGGACGCCGCCTCGCCGACGACCCTCGCGGCGCCTTCCGCTCCGTCAGCGGGCTGATCATCGCCCTGTTCGTGACCAGCGTCTCCGTCGGGGTGATCACCACGATGCTCAGCTACCAGAACACGTCGACCGGGTCGACGGCCGACGCCACGCTGCTCCTCCGGCTCGCCGGGGGCGGCGGGCCCCGGGTGCTCGCCGGGACGGAACCGGCGCCGGCCGCGCCCACCGTCACCGCCGCGTCGCTCGCCGGCCTGCGGTCGATCCCCGGGGTTCTCGGCGTGTCGGCGGTCCACGCCGATCCCGACCTCGCCGGCGGGCCCATCGCCGGGCCGATGACGGTCCTGGTTTCCTGCGCCGACCTGGCGGCCACGCCGGCCATCGGTCGCTGCCCGGCCGGGGCCGACGTGGCCAGGGTCACCAGCGAACTCGCCGTGAAAGGCATCGCCCGGCGGGGCCGGTCGAGCCTGGAAGCGACAGTCTGGCCGGCCGCCGACGTCGCTCTGCCGGCCCTGCAAGCCCTGCCGGTGGACGGCATCGTCCTGCAGTCGAACGGGTCGAAGGCCACGATCGAACGGGCGCGCACCGCGCTCGCCGTGAGCTGGCCCGGGCAGCAACCGGCGAACACGCTGTCCGAGATCAACGCCGACAGCCTGCGGGTGATCGTCGAGCTCCAACAGTTGACCGACGTCGTCATGATCGTCAGCCTCGTCGTCGCCGGCTGCAGCCTGGCCGTCACCGTGACCGCGGGGGTCAACGACCGCAAGCGCCCCTTCAGCCTCCTGCGCCTGACCGGGGCGCCGCTGCGCGTCCTGCGGCGCGTCGTCGGGCTCGAAGCGGCCGTGCCGCTGTGCGCGATCTCGGTCGTGTCGGCGGCGGCGGGGCTCGGCGCCGCCGGCCTCTTCCTCAGATCCCAGCTCGGCGAGTCCCTCCGCGCGCCGGGGCCGGCGTACTACGTCCTGGTCGTCGCCGGGCTCGTGGCCTCCCTCGGGATCATCGCGTCGACCCTGCCCCTCATCGGGCGGATCACCGGTCCCGAGGTCGCCCGCAACGACTAGCAACCTTCGGGTCGGAACCAGAGGTTCCGACCCGAGTCAGCAAGGTGCTCCGGGCGACCGGCAAAGCCGGATCGCCCTCCGCCGTCCTTTGCTTGCCGGCAGCCGGGGAGGCCGCCTTGCGGCGGCGCCGACGGCCACCGGCGAGAACTTCCCACGTTCACGCGAGGTGTCGCCGGGTCTCGCCGAACGAGCTAGCCGCTCGTTGCCGCGGGGTAGACCTTGGCCCCCCGGGAGACGAACTCGACCGACTTCTCCTCCATGCCGAGCTCGAGGGCCTGCTCCTCGCTGACACCGTGGGCGGCGGCGTAGTCGCGGACGTCCTGGCTGATCCGCATCGAGCAGAATTTCGGCCCGCACATCGAGCAGAAGTGGGCGGTCTTGGCCGCGCCGGCGGGCAGGGTCTCGTCGTGGTAGGCCCGGGCGGTGTCGGGGTCGAGGGCCAGGTCGAACTGGTCCTCCCAGCGGAACTCGAAGCGGGCGTCGGAGAGGGCGTCGTCCCACGCCTGGGCGCCGGGGTGGCCCTTGGCCAGGTCGGCGGCGTGGGCCGCGATCTTGTAGGCGATCACCCCCTCCTTCACGTCGTCCTTGTCCGGCAGGCCGAGGTGCTCCTTGGGGGTGACGTAGCAGAGCATGGCAGTACCGAACCAGCCGATCATGGCCGCGCCGATGGCCGAGGTGATGTGGTCGTAGCCGGGGGCGACGTCGGTCGTGAGCGGCCCCAGCGTGTAGAAGGGCGCCTCGTGGCACAGCTCCAGCTGGAGGTCCATGTTCTCCTTGATCTTGTGCATGGGCACGTGGCCCGGGCCCTCGATCATCACCTGGACGTCGTGGCCCCATGCCACCTTGGTCAGCTCGCCG
>DATASA010000189.1:0-16951 GCA_036269435.1 Acidimicrobiales bacterium
CGCACCCTGGCCAACGCGCCAGCTCGATAGCTGGGACCTGCCGCACCACAAGCAACCGCAAGCCGTAATCGCATCACCAATCTTTAGCTCCGCTCTCCTGTGGAGCTCCGCAGTGGGGGAGAAAGGCGTGTACATGAGACCAAGAAGGGTCCTGGCAGCACTGTCGGCGGCCGTGGCGCTGGTGGGGGCGGCATGCTCCAGCAACGTCTCGTCAACCGGTTCCGGGGCGTCGGCCACCTCGACGGCCGCGCCCGGCGTCGGCGGGTCGGCAATCGGGTTCATCTTCGTCGGCCCGAAGAACGACTATGGGTACAACCAGGCCGCTTACGACGGGAGCCAGGCCGTCAAGGCCGCCTTCCCCAACATGAAGATCCTCACCGCCGAGAACGTCCCCGAGGACGACAACGCCACCCGGGTCATGGAGAGCATGATCAGCCAGGGGGCCAAGATCATCTTCGCCACTAGCTACGGCCACCTCGACCCCGCGTTGAAGGTGGCGGCCGCCCATCCGGACGTGGTCGTCGTCCAGCAGGGCAACATCGCCACCGGCACGATCCCGGCCAACTTCGGCACCTACTTCGGCACGGTGTACGAGCCCGTCTACCTGGCGGGCATCGCCGCCGGCAAGGCGACCAAGACCAACAAGCTGGGCTACGTCTACGCCTTCCCGATCTCCCAGAGCATCGACAACATCGACGCCTTCGAGCTCGGCGCCCAGTCGGTGAACCCGGCGGCCAAGACCTACGTGGTCAACACCTCGAACTGGTGCGACCCGGGCAAGCAGGCCGAGGCGGCGAACAGCCTGTTGTCCGAGGGCGTCGACGTCATCACCCAGCACCAGGACTGCACGGCGACGGTGATCAAGACCGCCGAGGCCAAGGGCGCCTTCACCGTCGGCTACCACGCCGATGCCGAGTCCTTGGCACCGAAGGGTTGGCTGACCGGTTCGGAGTGGAAGTGGGGCCCGCTCTACACGGACCTGGTCAAGACCGTGCTCGACGGGAAGTTCACCGGCTCGAAGTACAACGCGAACTACCGGGTCGGCCTGAAGACGGGCGACAACCCGTTCGTCCAGTCACCGTACGGTCCCTCGGTCTCGGCCGACACCAAGGCGGCGATCGACAAGGCCAAGGCCACGTTCAGCACGCCGACCGGCTCGCCGTTCAAGGGCCCGGTCATGGACCAGGACGGCAAGGTGATCTTCCCGGACGGGATGGTCCCCGACTACGCCACCATCGAGAACCTGAAGGTCTTCGTCAACGGCATCATCGGCAAGCTGCCGAGCTAGCGGCCAGCCGTGACCACCGCCCCCTACCCCTGGCCCTACGACGGCAGGCTCGACCCTGCCCGGTTGGCGCTCGTCGTCGTCGGGGCCCAGGGGTGGTGGGCGGCGCGGACGACCGAGCCGACCGTCGCCCTTGACGCCCTCGAGCGGACGGCCAAGGTCGTCCGCGACGGCGGCGGAGTCGTGGTCGTCGTCCGCCGGACGGGCGCCGGCGAGCCGGTGTTCGAGCCGGCGAGCGACGACCTGGTCGTGGGCTGCAGCGGGATGAGCGGGTTCGCCGGCGGCCCGCTCGACCAGCGACTGCGAGCGCTCGGCCGTGACCATCTGGCCGTCGGCGGGCTGGGCCTGGAGACGGCGGTGTACTCCACGCTGGCCGCGGCCAACGACCGCGGCTACGAGTGCCTGGCCCTGGCCGACGGCGCCGCGCCCCACGACCCGGCGGTCGGGGAGCGGGCGCTGTCCAGCATCACCATGTCCGGCGGCATCTTCGGCGCCGTCGGCACGACGTCGGACCTGTCCGACCTCGTCCTGGGCGCCGGGCCCGGGCCTCCCGCCGCACCGGCGGCCGCGATTCAAGACTTGTACCGAAAGGAGCGTGCATGAAGCAGGTCGAGGCCGATCCCTATCCCTGGCCCTACGACGGCCCTGTCGACCCGGCCCGTACCGCCCTGGTCTGCATCGACTGGCAGGTCGACTTCTGTGGCCCGGGCGGCTACGTCGACACGATGGGCTACGACCTCAAGCTGACCCGGGCCGGACTGGAGCCCACCGCCGTCGTGCTGGCCGCGGCCCGGGCCGCGGGGATGATGGTGGTCCACACGCGGGAGGGCCATCTCCCCGACCTGTCGGACTGCCAGCCGAACAAGCTGTGGCGGTCGAAGCGGATCGGCGCCGGGATCGGCGACGCCGGCCCGTGCGGGCGCATCCTCGTCAAGGGCGAGCCGGGCTGGGAGATCGTGCCCGAGGTGGCGCCGATCGCCGGAGAGGCGATCGTCGACAAACCGGGCAAAGGAGCGTTCTACGCCACGAACCTGGACTTGTTGCTGCGGGTGGCGGGGATCAGCCACCTGATCTTCACCGGGATCACGACCGACGTGTGCGTGCACACCACCATGCGGGAGGCCAACGACATGGGCTACGAGTGCCTGCTGCTGGAGGACTGCACCGGGGCGACCGACTACGGCAACTACCTGGCCGCGCTGCAGATGGTGAAGATGCAGGGCGGCGTGTTCGGCGCGGTGGCGCCCTCGTCGGCCCTGCTCGCCGCGATGGGGGCGGCGTGAGGGCGCTTCGGGGGCCCACGCCCCCAACTGGTGACGCCGGATGTCCCATGTCGCACTCGGTGTCACCGGTTCGCCGTGGAGTCGGGAGAGTCCGGGCTTGAGGCCCCAAGGCAGCATCGGCCGGGAGGCGATCGCGGGTGCGGTCGCCGCGCTGGCGGCCTACCGCCCGCAGCCGGGCGACCGGCGGCCCGCCTACGACGTGGCCATGCCGGCGCCGACGGGGAGCCGCCCGCCCGCCAGCGTCCCGCCCGCGGCTTCCGCCGGACCGATCGGGGCCGCGGCGGACGACCTGCGGTCCGGGCGCGTCACCAGCCTGCAGCTGGTCGAGGAGTCGCTGCTGGCCGTCGACAAGTACGACGCCGAGCTGGGCGCGGTCGTCCACCTGATGGCCGCGTCGGCTCGGGCGCAGGCCGCCGCCCTGGACGAGGAGGCGGACGCCGGCGCGTGGCGGGGCCCGCTCCACGGCATCCCGGTCACGGTGAAGGACGTGATCGACGTCGCCGGCGCTCCGACCCGGGCCGGCTCGGCCGCCTACGACGAGCTGCCCGCGGTCGATGCGGAGTCCGTGGCCCGACTGCGGGCCGCCGGGGCGGTGATCCTCGCCAAGGTGAGCACCCACGAGTTCGCCCTGGGCGTCACCACGCCGCAGAGCCGTAACCCCCACGACCCGTCACGCATCCCGGGCGGATCCAGCGGCGGCTCCGCCATCGCGGTGAGCACCGGCATGGGCCTGGGCTCCCTCGGCACCGACACCCGGGCCTCCATCCGGGTGCCCGCAGCCCTGTCCGGCGTCGTGGGGCTGAAGCCGACCTACGGGACGGTCCCCACCGCGGGCGTGGTGCCCCTGTCGTGGACCATGGACCACGTGGCGCCGATGGCGGCCACCGTCGCCGACGCCGCGCTTCTGCTCGACGCCCTCCGCCCGGGCACGGCACCGGTCGCAGCCTGGGCCGCCTGCGACGTCGCCCGACTGCGTGTCGGCGTCGCGGAGGCGGCGTTCGCCGGCGCCGAGCCGGCGGTGGCCGAGCGGGTCCGCTTCGCCATCGCCGGGCTGGCGGACCTCGGCTGTCACGTCGGCCCGGCCCGGCGACCGACGGCCGCCGATCTCGACGCGGCCAACGCGGCCGGGCTGCTCGTGAGCCGGTGTGAAGCAGCCGCGTTCCATCGGGGTCGGCGGACCGACCGGTCCCGGTGCTGGGAGGAGGTTGCCGACCAGCTCGACGCCGCCGCCGGCGTGGCCGCCGTCGACTACGTCGACGCCCAGCGGCTGCGGGCCGAGCTGAGCGAAGGCCTCCTCGGCGTCTTCGACGAGCACGACGTGCTGGTCATGCCGACGGTGCCGATCGTCGCCCCACCAGTGGCCGACTTCGCCCGCCACCTCCTCCTGTTGTCCCGCAACGCGATCCCGTGGAGCTTCACCGGGTTCCCCGCCCTGTCCGTGCCGTGCGGTTGGTCGGGCGACCTACCCGTCGGCCTGCAGGTGGTCGCCCCACCCGGCCGCGAGGACCTCGTCGTCGCCGTCGGCGCGGCCGTCGAAGGCGCCGCGCTCCGCCGCCCGTAGGGCGGCGGCCAGTGCGGCCGGCGCCTCCAACTGGGCCAGGTGCCCGACGCCGGGGATGACGTGCGTGGGGCCGGCCAGGCAGGCCGCGAGGGCGGCGGCGGCGAGGCGCCGGCTGCGCCGGCTGCGGCCGCCGACGCTGCTGACCAGGCGGCCACCGGCCAGCCTGGCGAGGTCCTCCCTGGTGGGGGCGAAGGCGAGGAACTGCGGGACTTCGTGGCGGATCGCCCCGTCGCGGGCCATCACGTCGGCGACGTCCGACGGGCGCAGCGAGGCCCACGTCTGCGGCCCGACCAGCGCCCGCATGAACGCCTCCGTCCCGCCCAACCCGGTCGACGACAGCAGGCGGGCGCCCGCGTCGACCAGCTCGGCGTGGAGCTCGGGCGCAAGGGCGCCGAGGACCGGCTCGTGCACGACTGCGGCGGACACCGCCTCGGGACAGGCGATGGCGACGGCCAGCGTGAGGGTGGCGCCCCCGGACACGCCGACGAACGCCGCCGGGCCGCCGGCCAGCCCAAGGAGGTCGTCGACCTGGGCCTCCAGCGACGCCGGCGGCGCCATGCCGGCGCTCGCTCCGTACCCTCGCCGGTGGGCCAGCACGACGGTGTGGTCGCCGGCCAGGTCCCGTGCCAGGGCACGGTAGGACCACGGACCCACACCGACCCCGTGGACCAGGACGACCGGCGAGCCGTCGCCCATGCGCTCGCAGGCCGGCGCCGCCCCCCGGCTCACGGGTCGAAGCGGTAGCCGACCCCGCGGACGGTCCGGATCCAGCGGGGATGGTCGGGATCGGGCTCGATCCGCCGGCGGATGCGTCGGATGTGCTCGGTGACCGTGTCCGGGTCCTGCCACTCCTCCGAGGAGTCCCACACGTTGGCCAGGAGCTGCTGGCGGGAGAAAACCTGCCGGGGGGACGCAGCGAGGAAGGCGAGGAGGTCGAACTCGCGGGCGGTGGTGGTGACCACCAGGTCGCCGGCCGTCACCTCCCGGGTGGCCAGGTCGAGGGTGAGGCCGTCGAACTGCAGGACCGACTGGGCCGGCGCGCTGCGGCTGCGACGCAGCACGGAGTGGATGCGGGCCGCGAGCTCACCGGGCGAGAAGGGCTTGACCACGTAGTCGTCGGCGCCCAGCTTGAGGCCCATGATGCGGTCGGCCTCGCTGCCCCGGGCGGTGAGCAGGATCACCGGGACGTCGCTGTCCCGGCGGAGCCGGGTGAGGATGTCCAGACCGTCCTGAGCGGGAAGCATGAGGTCGAGCAGGACCAGGTCGGGCTTCGACGACGTGATGGCGGCCAGGGCGGCGCCGCCGTCGGGGACCTGGTCGACCTGGAAGCCCTCCATCTCGAGGTACCGGGTCAGCAGCACCCGCACCGCCTCGTCGTCGTCGACGACGAGAACCCTCCCAGCCGGAGCCGCCTGCGCGTGCATGACCCCAGGGTAGGAGTTGGGCAAGGGTTGGGTTGAGGTCGGCTTCCCGATGGGCGGGAGCACCGATAGTTCCTCCATGACCACGTCGGCCTGCCGATGACCCCGGATTCAAGCCGCCCGCGCTTCGTGTCGATACCTCACAAGGAGAACCGGGGATGGCTGACAGGGGGCCAGGGTGCGCGCTGATCGGGTGCAGGAGATGGGCCACAGGGACGCCACGGCGGAACCGGTGGAGGTCCGGGCGTCCCACGAGGCCCCGGTGGACGCGGCCGTGATCGACCAGCTCGCCAGCATCACCGACAGCGAGGGGTTCAGCGTGCTGGGCGAGCTGCTCAACGCGTTCCTCGGCGCCGCGCCCGCCCGCCTGGAGGCGCTCGACTCGGCCGCGGCCGCGGGCGACGTCGGCCGGGTGGCCGACGAGGCCCACGCACTCACGGGCAGCTCGGCCAGCTTCGGCGCCCGGGGCATGGCCGCCCTGTGCCGACAGCTGCGGGCCGCAGCCGAGCAGGGGGACCTCGACGCCATCCGACCGCTCCTGACCAGCCTGCACGCCGAGTTCCTCGAGGTGCGGGCGACGCTGGCCCAGCTCACGAGGAGAGGCGCGTGAACGTCGTCGTCGTCGACGACGACCCGGTCGTCCGGCTCGTCCTGGCCCGGGCCGTGGGCAGCCTGGGCCATGTCGCGTTCCCGGCCGAGACGGCGGAGGTGGCGCTCGAGCACATCGACCGGATGGCGGTCGACGTCGTCATCAGCGACTGGCTCATGCCCGGCCTCAACGGCCTCGAGCTGTGCCAGCTGGTCCGGGCGCGCGACGCCATGGAATACGTCTACTTCATGCTGGTGACGGCCCACGACGACCGCGAGCACGCCATGGCGGGCATCGCCGCCGGCGTCGACGACTGCCTGGTGAAGCCGGTCGACCTGTTCGACCTCCGGCTGCGGCTCATGGTCGCGGAGCGGGTCACCGACCTGCACCGCCGCCTGGCCGAGCGCCAGCGGGGGTTGGAGCGCACCAACATCGAGGTGGCCGCCACCGCCCGGCTCGACCCCCTGACCGGCCTCGGCAACCGTCTGCGCATGAACGAGGACCTGGAGATCTTCCGGTCCCGGCGCGACCGGTACCACCAGCCGTTCGGCGTGGCGCTGTTCGACATCGACCACTTCAAGTCGCTCAACGACGCCGCCGGACACCTGGCCGGCGACCAGGCTCTCCGCCAGGTCGCCGCGGTGATCCGCCGGGAGCTGCGGGAGGCCGACATGGCCTACCGCTACGGCGGCGAGGAGCTGCTCGTCGCCCTGCCCGCCGGGGTCCGCCGGGTCGCCGCCGCAGCCGAGCGCATCCGCCGGGCGGTTGAGGCGGCGGCGATCCGCCACCCGGGCCGCCCCGGCCCCGGCACGGTCGTGACCCTGAGCGCGGGGGTGGCCGCGGCCGAGGGCGACGTCGATTCGTTCCTGCTGGCGGCCGACGCCGCCCTGTACCGGGCCAAGTCCGACGGCCGCAACCGGGTGGTCGTCGCCGGCCGCCCGGTCGCGCCGCGGGAGCTCGCCGCCCGGCCATGATCTTCGCCGGGGCGGCCTCCGGGCCGGACGCCACCGTCGCCATGAGCGAGCCGGACCTCACCGCCGTCCGGGCCGCGGGCGTGGCGCGCGTCGTGATCGGGGTCGTGGTGGCCGCCTGCGGGCTGGTCGGGGCCGGGAACTGGGACCGCTCGGTCGGTTGGTTGTTGCTGCTGATCGGCCTGGCCTGGTTGCCGTGGTCGGTGTTGCTCTTCGCGGTCGGCGTCGGTGGTACCGACCGCCTCCGCCGGCCCTGGCTCGCGGCCTACGGCGGACCGGTCGGCGACATCGTCATCGTCTTCGCCGCCCAGTGCCTCGTACCGTGGGCCTGGGGGATCTTCCTGCTGGCGGACGCGCTCGCCGTCAACCTGGCCGCGTCGCTGTGGCGCACCCGGGACGCCTGGTTCCTCTACGGCTTCTGCGTCGCCCTTACCATGCTCGCCCAAGGGCTGGTCCCGGCCGACCAGCGCCTCGCCGGTGGCCTGCTGGTGATCTTCGCCCTGGCCCTGGCCGGGCTGGTGGTCGTCGTCGGCCGGATCGCCCGTGGCCACCGCCAGGTGGCGGTGTCGTCGCACCGGTTCCAGCAGAAGGCCGAGACGATCCTGGCCAGGGTGGCCGACGGGATCGTGGTCACCGACGGCGCCGGCATCGTGCGCGAGTGGAACCCCGCCGGGGAGCGGCTGATCGGGGCGCAGGCGACCTCGGCGCTGGGCCTCCCCTGCGCGCGGGCGCTCGGGCTGCGGGAGGGGGAGCGACCGCTCGAGTGCGCCGGTGGCTGCGCGCTGCTGGGCGCGGGCGCCCGAGGCGACGCCGGCGAGCGGGAGGTGTGGCGCACTCTGCCCGACGGCCGGCGCCAGCCGCTGCTGGCCAGCGCCTTCGCGGTGACCGACGAGCGGGGCGAGGTCGAGGTGGTGCACTCCCTGCGGGACATCACCCGGCTGAAGGAGGCCGACGAGGCCAAGACGCTGTTCCTGGCCACCGCGTCGCACGAGCTGAAGACGCCGGTGACCGTCATCGCCGGGTTCGCCGAGGCCATCCTGCGGTTCCCGTCCATGCCCGACGACCGCCGGGCCGAGGCCGTCGAGGCCATCCACCGCCGGGCGCTGGAGCTGTCGTCGATCGTCGACCGGCTCCTGCTGTCCAGCAAGATCGAGAGCGGACGGGTCGCGGTCGACATCCACCCCGTCGACGTGCGCCCCATGCTCAACGAGCGGGCCAACGCCATCCAGGACGCGTCGGGTCGCCACATGATCCTGCAGGTCGCGGCCGAGACGCTCGTCGCCCATGCCGACCCGCTGGCCCTGCGCACTGTCGTCGACCACCTGCTCGACAACGCGGTGAAGTACTCCGACGGCGGCCCGGTCGTGGTCGGCGCCGAGCGGCGGCCCGGCGTCGTCGTGCTGTGGGTCAGCGACATCGGCATCGGCATGGACGCCGAGCAGGCCGAGCGCTGCTTCGACAAGTTCTGGCAGGCGGAGTCCACCGACGTCCGCCGGTTCGGCGGCACCGGGATCGGCCTCTACATCGTGTCGTCCATGGTCGAGGCCATGGGGGGCACGATCACCGTCGAGACCGCCGTCGGCCGGGGAAGCACGTTCACCGTGTCGCTCCCGGCCGTCGGCAATGCGCCGAGCCCGGACCACTGCGGCCCCGTCGACGCCGACGTCCTCCACAAGCTCGGCGTGCTGTCGCGAGGAGGCGCATGACGTGGCCCGGGCCCTGGTGGTGGACGACGCGCCCGACATCCGGCTGCTCGCCGACCTCGTCCTGTCCATGGCCGGCTTCGCCGTCACCGCGGCGTCGAGCGGCAGCGAGGCGCTTCGCCTGCTCGCCGCCGGCGACCTTCCCGACATCGTGCTGTTGGACGTCCAGATGCCGGAGGTCGACGGTTGGGAGACGCTCAGCCGCCTGCGCGGCGACCCCCGGACCGCCGACCTGCCCGTCGTCCTCTGCACGGTGAAAGGGCTGCCCGAGGACACGCTGCGAGGCTGGTCGCTGGGCTGCGACGGCTATCTCGGCAAGCCGTTCGACATCGCCGGGCTGGTCGAGGAGCTCCACGGCGTGCTCGGGCGGGGTCCGCAAGAGCGTGAGGCGCTGCGGCACCGGCGGATCGCCGAGGTGGCCCGGGCCCGTTGAGCTTGCGTTGCCGAGGGTCAGGAGCGGCCCCCGGCGACCGCTCCTGACTCCCTCGAATCCCCGGATCAGGCCGGCTTGGCCACGTGCCAGATGCCGCCCACGCCGTCGCCCTTGGTGTCGCCCGGGGCGGTGTCCGCCGCGTAGGTGTAGAGCGGCTTGCCGTTCCAGGCGACCTGCGTCTTGGTGGCGTCGTCCGGGCGGGCAACCGCGGTCAGGCCGTTCAGCCCCGCGCCGGCGACCGGCGTGGTGGTGCCGCTCGGCAGGACCAGCGCCGGCCACGTCGCCGCACAGCCGCCCGTGCAGGAGCTCGTCGCACTGGTGTCCTTGTCGAACGTGTAGAGCGTCTTGCCGGTGGCGTCGACCATGATCGTGCCGAGCGTCGCGCTGGTCGCCGTGGTCACCGTCGCCTTCGGCGCCGCGGTGGTGGCGACGGGGACGGTCGTGGCGACGGAGGCGGTCGTCGGCGTGGTGGCGGCCGACTGGCCGCTGTTGGCTGAGCTGACCGGCTTGTCGTTGCCGCCGCACGCCGTCATGGCGACGGCCAGCGCGGCGGAGGCCGCCAGCACCATCATCCCGCGCCGGGCCGTCGTCCCCGACGCCGTGTCCTTGATCCCGAATCCCGTCATGTACGTGTCTCCCTGTCTCGGCGAGTTGCCCGCTTCGAACTTCTCTACGGGCGGGGAGGCCGGGTGGATTGCGCCGATTCCGCCGGGAGCCAATCCAAACCGTGGGCGGCGCCGTACCCTCGTCACCATGCATCCGGCGTCCGACGACACGCTGCTCGCCAGCTTCGCCGTCGGTGACGCCGACGCGGCGGCGATCTTCATCCGCCGCTACCAGGGCCGGGTCTACGGACTGGCGAAGTCCATGGTGGGGGACGCGTCGCTGGCCGAGGACGTCGCCCAGGAGGCGTTCGTACGGGCGTGGCGCCACGCGCCGGCCTACGACGCCCGACGGGGTTCGGTCCACACCTGGCTGCTGGTGATCACCCGCAACCTGGCCATCGACGCCATGCGCATGCGGCGGGCCCAGCCGGTCGACCCGGAGGTGCTCAGCGCCCTCGAGCTGGAGGCCGGCCCGGAGGGGTCGCCCGAGTACGCGGCGGACATCAACGACCAGATGCGTGACGTGCGCGCCGCGCTCGCCGAATTGCCCGCGGAGCAGCGCCAAGCCGTCGTCCTGGCCGCGTTCGGCGGCCGGACGGCCAAGGAGATCAGCGAGCGGGAGTCGATCCCGCTGGGCACGGCGAAGACGCGGATACGTACCGGGCTGATGAAGGTCCGCTCGTCCATGGCGACACGCAGGAGCGACCAGTGACCGAACGACCCCTCACGTGCGCCGAAGTGGAGGACCTGGCCGCCGAGCTCGCCCTGGGGACCGTGTCGGGTGCGGAGCGGGCCGCGGCGGTGGCCCACCTGGCCGGCTGCGAGGCCTGCCGCCGTCTGGTCGACGAGCTGTCCGGTGCCGCCGACAGCCTCCTGGTGCTGGCTCCGGCCGTCGAGCCCCCTCCGGGCTTCGAGTCACGGGTGCTGTCGCGGATCGCCGCGGCGGCACAGCCGGTGGCGCTGCGGCCGGCCCGGCGGCGGCGCGTCTGGCTGGCCGCAGCGGCCGTCGCCGCCGTCGCCTGCCTGTCCGGGTTCGGGGTGGCCGAGCTGCGCGACGGGACCGGCGCCGGCCGCCCGGCCACGCCGGTGGCCGCCGGCCCGGTGGCGGTGCGGACCGCGCTGGTGGCCGACGACGCCGGCCGGTGGACGTGTCGGATGCTCGTCTACGGCGACGACCCCACCTGGCTGGTGGTGAGCCTGGACCGCAACGACGGCCTGAACGGGGCGTTCTCCGTCGAGGCGGTGGCCAACGGCAGCGCCGACGCCGTTCCCGTCGGGACGTTCACCACCACCGACGGCCACGGCTCGCTCACCACCACCGTCGCCCTGAACGCGGCCCAGTTCAAGTCCGTCCGGGTCCTCGACCAGACCGGTCACGTCCGCTACGAGGCCGCCTTCCCCCAGCGGACGTGAGCCCGGCGTCGGGTCAGGCCACGACGAGGGCGCCGGCGTCGGGGTTCGGCCCCGGCGCCGAGCGGAGGTCGCGCAGCAAGCGGAACCCGAAGAAGGCGGCGGCGGCGAGCGAGACAGGTGCCGCGCTCAACCACTGCCCGGCCCCGTGGCCCGAGGCGTGGAGCACGGCGTCGAGGCCCATGCCGAGCAGCCACACGCCGCTGGCGCCGAACGCGGTGACCGCGACCGTATCGACGACGGTGGCCGGCAGCGCAATCCACCGACCCCGCCGGCTCAGGCGTCCGCGGGCGACGACGAACACGGCCAGCGCAGCCAGGCCGACCAGCCCGAAGGCGATGCGGTAGAACACCGTCTCCCCGGCCCAGTCCGTGATCGCGGCCTGGTGGCAGTTCGAAGCGGAGGGGGCCAGGGCCAGCCAGCGGGTGCAGTCGGCGGGGGACAGCAACCGGCCGGGGTTGTCGGCGAGGAAGCGGTCGCCACCGACAACGCCGAGGACCGCCGCGATGGCCCCGCTGATCCCGACGGCGATCGCCCCGACGGCGCCGAGGAACCAGCCGGAGGCGACGCACTGGCGGACCACCGCGCCGACCGTCGCCGGGCGCCGGGCCTGCTCCGCCGCCGCCACCCCGCCGACCGGGCCGAACCGGCGGACCGCGTCGGCCTCGGCGTCCGCCCGAGTCATGCCGGCGGCCACCGCGTCGTCGGCGGCGTCGCGAAGGTGGGCCTCAGCCTCGGCCAGGAGCTGGCGGGCGTGGCGGGGCGCGGTCGACCGCAGGGCGACGAGGAGGGCGTCCAGGTAGGCGTCGATGGGGCTGTCGTGGGCACCGGTGGTCATGCCGGCTCCCCGGCCAGCGAAGACCGTGGCGCCGGGCGCAGGGTGGCTTCGACTGCGGCGACGAGCGACCGCCAATCCCGTCGCTCGCCGGCCAGAGCCTGCGACCCCCGCTCGGTCAGGCGGTAGACCCGGCGACGGCGGCCACCGACCGGGCCCCACTCGCTGGTCAGCAACCCGAGGTCCTCGAGCCGGTGCAGGGCGGGGTAGACCGACCCCTCCGGCAGGTCGAGGAAACCGTCGGTCCGCTCCCGGAGCGCGGTGATGACGGCATAGCCGTGGCCCGGCTCCTGGGCCAGGATGCCCAACAGCACCAGGTCCAGGTGGCCCCGTACTCTGTCGATCTTCATACCTAGGCACTCTAGGTATGAAGATCGATTCCGTCAAGGTCTATCCGGACGGGGAGAGCACCACCTTCACGCAGTCCTGTTCCTTGTGCTTGAACGTCTCGTAGGCGCTGGGCGCGTCGTCGAGGCCGAGGCGATGGGTGACGACGAAGGTCGGGTCGATCCGCCCCGCCTCGATGTGGTCGAGCAGCGGCTTCATGTACTTGTGCACGTGGCACTGGCCGCTGCGGATGGTGAGGCCACGGTTCATCACCGAGCCCATCGGGAACTTGTCGACGAAGCCCCCGTAGACCCCGATCACCGAGACGACGCCCCCGTTGCGACAGCTGGTGATCGCCTGGCGCAGGGCGTGCGGGCGCTCCGTCTCCAGGCGGGCGGCCTGCTTGACCCGGTCGTAGGCCTGGATCGGGGCCGAGCCGTGGTGGGCCTCCATGCCCACCGCGTCGATGCACGCGTCCGGGCCCCGCCCGCCGGTCATCTCCTTCAGCGCCTGGTTGACGTCGGTGTCCTCGTAGTTGACGATCTCGGCCCCGCTGCGGGTGCGGGCCATCTCCAGGCGGTTCGGGAACCGGTCGATGGCGATGACCTTGCCGGCGCCGAGCAGCAACGCGCTGGCGACGGCGAACTGGCCGACCGGCCCGGCGCCCCACACGGCGACGACGTCGCCGGGCTCGATGTCGCACATCTCGGCCCCCATGTAGCCGGTGGGGAGGATGTCGGAGAGGAAGAGGACCTGCTCGTCGGTGAGGTCGCTCTCGATCTTGAGGGGGCCGACGTCGGCGAACGGGACCCGGGCGTACTCCGCCTGCCCACCGGCGTAGCCGCCGGTGAGGTGCGAGTACCCGAAGATCCCGGCGGTCGGGAACCCGAACATCTTCTCGGCCATGGCCGCGTTGGGGTTGGTGTTCTCGCAGAGCGAGTACAGGCCCCGCTCGCAGTTCAGGCAGGCGCCGCAGGCGATCGGGAACGGCACGACGACCCGGTCGCCGACGGCGACCTTGGACGCGGCGCCAGGCCCGACCTCGACGATCTCGCCCATGAACTCGTGGCCCAGGATGTCGCCCTTCTCCATGGTCGGGATGTACCCGTCGTAGAGGTGGAGATCCGAGCCGCAGATGGCGGTCGAGGTGATGCGGACGATGGCGTCACGGGGGTTGAGGATCTTGGGATCGGGGACGTCGCTGACCTCGACATGCGTCGCCCCCATCCAGCAGTTGGCCTTCATGCGTCCACCTCCACGGGGTGGGCGTCCTCCTGGTGGCCGATGTTCTGCGTGCGGGTGCCGAGGGGGCTGCCGTCGGAGCGGGCGACCTCGCCGGTCTCGACGATCTGCTTGAACCGGCGCAGGTCGTCGCTGACCTGCTGGCCCGGTTCCTCGCCGAAGAGCTTGGCCACCATGGCCCCCAGGGTCCCGCCGGGTGGTGCGTAGTCGACGGTGACGAACACCTCGGTCCCCTGGCCGCGGGGCGCGGGCCGGAAGCGGACCGAGCCCGAGTTCTCGACCGACGCGCCGTCGACGGAGCGCCAGGCGATGGACGTGCCGGGGACGTCCTCGGTGATCTCGGCGTCCCACTCCACGGTGGTGCCGGCGGGAGCCTTGGCCACCCAGTGCGACCGGCCGTCCCCGGTCGACCGCACCGACTCCAGGTGGTACATGAACGTCGGCAGGCTCTCGAACTCGTGCCACCGGGCGTAGAGGTCGTCCGGTGAAGCGTTGATGGTGATGGCAGAGCGGCCCTCCATGGGCCTCCTCTCGTTTTGTCCGTATGGGTGCGGGTTGGCGTGGGCGTGGCGCCGGGCGGCGAGCTCGACGTCGCGCACGCTCCCGGACGACGTGCAGCTGGATGCTCAACCGCGCCCGCGCCTACCCGGCGCTTCGCGGCCGGAAACCGTCGTCCGCGCCGGTCGAGGGGACGATCCGGCTTCGACTGCGGGAGCGCCTCGTTCGGATCCGTCTCCTCCCGGGCGCGGCCCAGCCGTCGAAGCGGCGCCGATCCGTCCTAGTCGAGCGCCGTGCGGCCGATCGCCGACGGTTCGCGCCCGGCGAGGAGCCAGCCGCCGGCGGCGGCCAGGAGCGGTAGGCCCGCCAGGAGGGTGACCAGGTTGCCCACCGGCACCCGGCTGAGCGGGCTCAGGTCGCTGCGGTACCAGACAAGGAGGGCGGCGTAGGCCCCGGCGGTGCCGAGGAGGGCGCCGAGGAGGGCAAGGGCGCCACCGGTCGCGCCCGTGATCGTCCGCCTGGTGGTGCTGCCGGCTCCGCTGGCCGCGAGGATCCGGAGGTCGCCGGCCGTCTCGCTGCGTATGAGGCCAATCGTCATGCCGAGCACGCCGAGGGCCAGCAGGGTGCCGATGGCGGTCGACCAGTTGCGCAGCGGAGCGAGCGATGCCTGCTTCGTCCGGGTCTCCACGTAGAGGCCGATGCCGGCGGCCGCCGTCCGGGCCGTCTGGATCTGCTGGTCGGTGAGCGGCCCGTTCCCTTGGATCAACCATGCCGCCGGCACGGCCTCGAGCCCGAGCCGCTGCATGGCACTGGGCGTCAACAGGACCCCCGGCGCCGAAGTGCCGAGCGGGAGCTGCTTGAGCGCCTGGATCTTCGGCGTGGCGTCCGAAAGCTTCGGGACCTGCGGTCCACCCCCGGCGGGCTGCGGGACCGGGGTGGGTCCGCCACGGAACTCCGGCGTGAAGATGACCAGCCCGGCCAGGTCCGTGCGGGCGGAGAGGACGTCGGCCGTCGGATCGACGGTCGATGGCGCGATGCCGAAGTGGGCGAGCACCTCCGGCGTCGCCACGTACAGCGGATCCACGTCCGAAATCTCGATGCCGTGCGCTTGCACCGTGACGCGGCTGAGGGACGCGATCGGGTAGCCGGCCGGAATCGTCCGGCCCCCTGACCCGGGCTGCGGCGGCTGGAGGCCCACCATCGAGCTGTACGCCTGCTCGAGCGGCACCACGGCTCGGGCGCCGATCGCGCCGGCAAGCTCATCCAACCGGCTGGTGACCGCTTGCAGCTGTGCCGGGCTGAGCGGCGGCGTCTGCTGGGCGTCCGTGTCCGGAGTGACGTGCAAGAGCAGCTGATCACTCGGGAGATTGCCTGCTGCCGCCGGCGCATCGCTGGCCGCGGCGCTGATCGCGATGGTGGCTGCGATCCCGATGGCCAGGGTCATCGATCCGAGAGCAGCACCGGACCGGGCCTGGTAGCGGACCAGGTCACGCAGGGCCAGCCGCACGGCGACGCCGGCGTGGCGGCCGACGGCGGCGAGGACGCGGATCGCCAGCGGGGCGAGGAACAGCAGGCCCACGTGGGTGGCGAGCGTGCCGAGGATGATGAACCACTTCCGGTTGTTCGGGGTCCCGTGGTTGGAGAAGAACAGCAGGGCCAGCCCGGCGGCGAGCAGCACGGTGCCGGCGGCGGCGAGGCGGTGCGCCGGCTGCGGGCGGGCGGGCCGGCCGGCCAGCGCGGCGACGAGCGACGTCCGGGCGACGGCGCGCGCCGGCCACCACGCCGCCCCGACTGCGGTCAGCGTGGCCAGCACGAGGGTGGCGGCGACCGCCAACCACGGCAGGGCGAACCGGTCGATGCGGTGGCCGGAGAGCGACTGCAGCGTCGGCGTCAACGCGAACCACGCAGCAAGCCCGGCGACGGCACCGGCGAGTGCGCCCATCACCCCGACGGCGGCGCCGTCGGCCAGCATCACCAGACGGACGTGTCGGTCGGTGGCGCCGAGCGAGGCCAGCATTCCCAGGGCCCGAAGTCGCCGTTGGGCCATGACGGTGAACCCGGCCACGGCCATGAGCCCGACGAAGAGCAGCCCGAGGGTCGCGAGTGCCAGCACCTGTGCGTCCACCGCGGCCGTGCTCTGCTGACCGCGCGCCATGATGCCCATGCCGGTCCCGCTGGGTAGCTGGATCCTGTCGCCGACCCCGGGGCGCCACGAGGTGAGGACCGAGACGGTCGAGGGGGGAACGGCCTGGCCGGGCGCGACGAGGGCGAACTGGTCGAGCAGGTCGAGGGGGTTCTCGACGATGCCGACCACCCGCCGTGCCTGGCCGTTGGCCGTCCAGGAGCTGCCGACGTGGAGGTCGAACAGCTTGGCGGTCCCGCTGGTCACGGCGGCCTCGCCCGGCCCGGTCGGGTACTGACCGGAGTCGAGGCGCAGTGTGACGCTGTCGAACGTGCCGCCTGGCGCCTGATCACGAAGATCGAGGGTCGACAACGAGCCAGGGACGGCCAACTGCTGGTGGGCGACGACGTCGACCGCCCCGAGCTTGGCCCGGATGGCCGCGATGTCGGCGCTCAGTTGCGGGTCGGTCCCACTCAGGTTGAGAACGGTGACGGCGGTGCCGAACGTCGGGTCGGCCTTGAGCTCGGACGCGTTGGTGGCCGTCCCCAGCCCGACGATCGTCGCGGCGACGGCCACCGTCAGCATGGCGAGGATCAGGGCGTGGCGGCGCCACTCCCGGCGGAACAGCCGCCATCCCCACCGGACCACGGCGCGGCGGGCCGGGGC
>DATASA010000190.1:0-18075 GCA_036269435.1 Acidimicrobiales bacterium
TCCTGGAGAACGGCAACGTGTTCGTGGGGTGGGGTTTCCTGCCCTACTTCTCCGAGTTCACCCGCGACGGGCGGCTGCTGTTCGACGGGCGGTTCAGTGGTGGCGGCCAGTCCTACCGCGCCTTCCGCTTCCCCTGGGCCGGGCAGCCGACCGAACCGCCGGCCACCGCGCTCGAGGTCGCCCCCGGCGGCCTGGCCACGGTCTACGCCAGCTGGAACGGGGCCACCGAGGTCGCCCAGTGGCAGGTCCTCGCCGGCCCCACCGCCGACGCGCTGGCCCCAGTCGCGACCGCGCCGCGCTCGGGGTTCGAGACGGCGATCGCGCTCGGCGCCGTGCCCGGCTACTACGCGGCGACGGCGCTCAGCCGGTCGGGCGCCGAGCTGGCGACGACGCAGCCGGCGAAGGTCTCACCCTGACGGCCGCGTCGGCCGGCGGTGTCCTCAGCGGCCGAGTGACGCGGTCGCTCTGACCTTCACGGTGTCGGCGACGCGGGGCACGTCGGCCGCGCTGTCGCCCTCACGGAGCGCGGCCTTGGTGAGGCGGGCCATGCGGTCGCAGGCGTGGCGGGCGAACTTGACCTGCTGGCGCCGGCCGAACACCCGAAGGCCCAGGCGGACGATCGGGTTGGCGACCTTGGCCCGCCGGGAGAACCGGCACGTGTGGAACTCGACGTCGCCCGTGTCGATCCACTTCCAGACCTCGTAGTCCATCTGTCCCATCTCCAGGTGACCCTGCAGCGTGCGGTAGTTCCAGCCCCAGACCCGGACCTCGCGGCCGTCGACGTGGCGGGTCTCGTCCACCACCCCACCCACCCGGACGCCGAACCGGAAGCGCAGGCCGTAGAAGCGGGCCTCGAGGAGCATGTCGCGCTGGTCGAGGGGCCGGTCGGGGTGGTACACGGCCCGCACGATCGACGGGTCGGCGAACTCGTAGTCGCGCATCAGCCTGCGGGCGACCTCCCAGCTACCGCCGGTGACCGGCGGGCCGGCGGGCTCCGGCGGCAGCGGCTGGCAGTAGTCGTCGGAAAGCCATCCCTCGTCGGAACCGAACCGGCCGTCGCCCAGGTCGAAGTTCAGCGGCTTGTCGTGGAGCTGGTCCATGATCGTCCGGGCCCGGGGATCGCCGAGGTGCGAGCCGCGGGGCTCGTCGACGATGTGGGTCTCGACGTCGATCCCGCCCTGCACCCGGCCGCCGGTGAGCTCCCCCGCCCGCTCCAGGAAGGAGATCCACATGTGGAGCTGCACCTCCTTGGCCATGTGGAGTCGCTGGTACATGATCCGGGAGAGCTGGTCGCCGCTGCGGGCCCAGGACTCGATGGTGAGGACGATGTCCCCGGCGTCATCCGTGGCCCGGAACTCGATCTGCCCCGCCTCCAGGTGGCTGTCGAGGGTGGCGAGGCGAAAGGAGGTGGGCGTCACCTCGACCACTCGCACCGGCCCGTCCCAGGGCCCGGGCATGCGCACCACGTATTCGTCGCCAGCCACCATGGCACCGTCGTCGCCATCGACCTTCGTGAAGCGGGCGAACTCGGTCGGCACGGCGCGATTCGGGTCGGCGAAGATCTGCTCGAACAGGGCCGTCGCGCTGAGCCGGGGGTCGACGATACGAGCCTGGTACCGGCGGTGGTACAGCGGCCCCACGCCGGCGTCGGCGGGCTGGAGCCCGTCCGGGGATGCGTCGGCTGGCAGCGGCGGCGGGGCGTCGTCGCCCATCGACCCGTCCAGTTCGCGGCGGTGCAGCGGGGTGATGCGCCACATGTAGTGCCAGGCGGTCAGGCCGATTCCCGCCGGCCAGGCGGCGGCGGTGACGAGGCGGCGGGAGCGGCTGGGTCGGCGGGGCACCTGCCTCCTCGTGTGTAGCGTGAGCCGATGCTGACGGCGTCCTTACAGCGGACCGGACTTCGGGGCTGGCACTGCCACCTCCTTTCCCTGGCGAGCATCGGCTTATGCATCGGCCTGTGGATCCGGGCCAAGACGGTCGACCAGGACGCGCGGGGCAACGCCGAGCGCCGGGCCCTGTTCGTCGGCCTGTGGCCGCCGATGTTCTGGCTGATCGGCGACTCGCTCGAAGCGAAGGAGTAGCCGGGCCGCCGCCTCAGCGGCTCGCGTCGCGCAGACGGCGCTCCGCCGCATGCAGGTCCTCGTCCGCAGCTTGGGCCGCGGCGTCGGCGTCGTGGGCGGCCCGCCGGGCGTCCTCGGCCTCGCGCGCGGCGTCGGCGAGTCGCCGCTCCGCCTCGTCGAGCTGGCGACGTCGGGCGGCCACGTCGGCCTCGGCGGCCTCGACCACCCGACGCCGTTCGCTCGCCCGCGCTGCGGCGGCCCGGGCCGCGGCGGCCAGCTCCTCGGCCCGGCGACCGGCCGCGGCGACGGCCTGCTCGGCCTCCTCGACGTCGCGTCGATCCCGAGACGCTGGTTCGGGGGTCGCCGACCCGGGCTCGGCGTCGCGTTCCGGCTTCGGCTCGACCACGTCCGGGAGGTCGACTGCGAGGCCGCCGAACCCGGAGGGGGCGGCCAGCTCGCTCGACAGCCGGCCGGCGAGGACCGTCGCGCCGGCGCCGGCGTCGAGGGAGGCGGCGTCCAGCGTCGCCGTCACGCCGGCCAGGTGGGCGTCGACCCCACCGCCCCGCTGAGCCAACAGGCGCGCCGCAGCGCCGGTCAGCGCCGCGACCGCGTCGCGGCGGGCCTGGGCCGCGTGGCGCAGGTCGGCCCCGCCGTGACCACCGAGGGCCCGGGTCTGCGCCGCCCGCAGGTCGTCACCGAGGCGGACCAGCCCCTCCAGGTCGTCCCGATGGTCGCGGGCCAGCTGGTTGACGGCCCAGGCCGCCGGGCTGGGGCGGCGAAGCTTGGCCACGCGCCCGGCGACGTCGCGCTCCTTGTCGGCCCGCAGGCGACGGACCAGCTCGGCTCGCCGGGCGACGAAGTCGGCCGGATCCACCCGGTAGAGCTCGTCGGCCACCGCGTCCGGCGCATCCGGCTCCTGGTCTGGCATCTCGCTTCGATCTCCTCGGGTCAGTCCGGGCCGGCCCGGCACCCACTCCGCCCGCCGGGGCTCTACCCTCGCGCCATGGCCAACCCCGCGCTGAACGAGAAGACCTTCGCTCCCGAGCGGCTGCGCACCCTCGACCCCCGCAAGGTGTTCGGCGCGGCGCCCGAGCAGGTCCGCCCGGCGACCATGACCCTCGAAGGCGTCATCGCCCGTTCGGCCATCCTGTTCCCGGTCCTGCTGGCGACGGCCTGGTTGGGCTGGCACTCGGTCGAGGTGACCGACGTCGAGGTCCGGATGCCCGGGTGGGTCCTGCCGGCCCTGTTCGTCGGGCTGGGCGTCGCCATCCTCACCATCTTCCGCCCGAAGCTGTCGCCGTTCACCGCTCCGGTCTACGCCGCGGTCGAGGGGCTGGTGGTCGGCGCCATCTCGGCGATCTACGACATCCAGTTCAACGGGATCGTGCTGCAGGCGGTGATGCTGACCGGCGCCGTCTTCGTGATCATGCTCGGCCTCTACGGCACCCGCCGCATCCGGGTCACCGACAAGCTCCGATCGACGGTGATGGTGGCGACGATGGCCGTGATGGCCGTCTACGCGGTGTCGCTCATCGCCCGGTTGTTCGGGACCAACGTGCCCATGATCCACGACAGCGGCCCGGTCGGGATCCTCTTCAGCCTGGCCGTCGTCGGGATCGCCTCGTTCAACCTCCTGCTCGACTTCGACATGATCGAGCGCGGCGTGGCCAACGGGGCCCCCAAGTGGATGGAGTGGTACGGGGCCTTCGCCCTGCTCGTCACCCTGGTGTGGCTCTACCTGGAACTGCTCCGCCTGCTGTCGAAGCTCCGCAGCCGGTAGCCGCTAGCCCCGGCTCGTCCTGGGTAAGAGGCGGGCGTGAGATTTCCGTTCGCGTTCGAGCCGGCGTACCGCGTGGTCGCGCTGGCCTTCGCCATCACGCCCGCCACCGCGTGGGTTGACGTCGCCGAGGGGCAGCTGTCGGCCCGGTTCGGGTTGTGGCGGATCTCGACGCCGACGTCCAACGTCACGGGCACGCAGGCCACCGGCCCCTACAGCGTCTTCCGGACGATCGGGGCGGCCCACCTGTCGCTGGCCGACCGGGGCCTGACGTTCGCCACCAACCGTCGGCGGGGCCTGTGCATCACCTTCGCCGACCCCGTGCCCGGGATCATCCCGTCGGGGGCCCTCCGCCACCCCGGCCTGACCGTCACCGTCGCCGACGTCGACGGCCTGGCCTCGGCGCTGTCCGCACCGGCCGCCGCCGGCTGAGACGACCGGCCGGTTCCTCCTCCTGCGGCCGGGCGCCGTCCGCCACCCGGCGCCGCATCCGAGCGGCCATGCTGGGACGAAGACCGTGGGGCCGGGCCCGACCGCCCGACTCGCAAGAGAGGAACGAACTGACGATGCGCAGCACGCACGCCCGGGGAGCGCTCGCCGTGGCCGCGATGCTGGCACTGGTCGGCTGCAGCGGCGGCGGCGGCGCCGAGGTGAACCACTCGCTGGGCGACGCCGCCATCCAGGCCGCCGACGTGGCCGCCAGTGGCGGCAGCATGTTCCAGGAGCCGCTGGACGCGACGCCGTCGCCCGACGGCGGCGTCATCTACTTCACCGCCGCCGCCGGCAACGGCCCCGGCATCTTCAGCGTGCCGGCCGGCGGCGGCAACGTCTCGACCGTCGCCGACGGCGCCCCCTTCGTGCGGCCGGTCGGAGTCGCGGTCGGCACCGACGGCACCCACGTGTACGCCGCCGACCAGCGGGTGGGCTCGATCGACGCCCCGGGCGCCATCCTCACGTCCGCGGTCACCACCACCGTCTCCCAGGTGGCCACCGTGTTGCCCGGCACCCAGGGGCGTTCCCCCCGGGGGCTCGACGTCGTCCGCCGCGACGGCGCCGACGTCGTGTACTTCACCGGGACCGACCCGGCCACCGGATCGTCCGGGGTGTTCCAGGTGCCGGCGGCGGGTGGCACCGTCACCACCGTCGCCGAGGGCCCACCGTTCGTGTCGGCGGACTCCGTCGTCGTCACCGCCCAGGGTGTGGCGTACGTGACCGATCGGGGCGCGGTGCCCGGCCAGGGCCAGGTGATCCGAGTCAGCGGGAGCACGGTCGAGCCGATCCTGAGCAGCCTGAGGGTGGGGTCGCCGGCCGGCATCACCCTCATCCACAACGACGCCACCCTCCTCGTCAGCACCCTCGACCCCAAGACGACGGCCGACCAGCTGACGTTCCTCGATCTCGCGTCCGGCAAGACGGCCTCGGCCACCAAGGGGATCGGCAACAACATCAACACGTCGGGTGGCCTGCACCGTGCGTCGAACGCAGAGGTGCTGGCGTGGGCGGACACGGCCGGGCAGGTGTACCGGGTCAGAACGCGCTGACCGCCCTCCGGGCGGCGCAGCTGCCCGCGGTGCGACCGGTTCCCGAGCTACCCGCTCAGCGGCGGGCCATCCACCCGGCGAGCTCGTCGGCCGCCACCCGGCCCCGAGCGGCCAGCCGCCGGCGGGCGACCAGCGCCTCGGGGAGCAGCCCGAGGTAGGCGCCATAGGCCCGCAGGCGCCGCCGGACCGTCTCGACCGACGGCGGGCGACCGTGGACCAGCGGAGCCACCACGTCGCGCCGGGCGTAGGAGCCGGTGATGAGCAGGTGGCGGCCCGCCTCGCGCACCGCCAACGAGGAGGGGGCGTTGCGGGTCAGGGTGAGGAGCCGGTTCCGCTCGTCGTAGTGCTGGAACAGCCGCGACCCCTCGACGGAGGACGCGGAGTGGACGTGGCGGACGACGGAGTCGGGCACGTAGAGGTAGCGCCATCCCTCGGCCCGGCCCCGCCACGACAGGTCGAAGTCCTCGTAGTACAGGAAGAAGCGGTCCTCGAACAGCCCGACCGCGTCGAGGTAGCGGCGGGAGAGCAGGACGGCGGCGCCGCACCAGGCGAAGACCTCCTCGACCTCGTCGAACTGGCCGTCGTCGCGCTCCAGGTAGCCGCGGTCGGCGCCGTGGCCGTCGGGGAGCAGGACCGAGCCGACGTTGTTGAGGACGTCGAACGGCTCCCCCCCGAGCACCACCGGGTACCAGCGGGGCTCGGGACCGACCAGATGCTCGGCGCCCTCGTCGCCGGAGCCCACGACGACCGTCCGCTCCTGGTCGGCGGCCAGCCGCAGCGCACACGCCGGGAGGCCACCGTCGCCGTCGCCGTCGCCCTCCCCGTCGCCCTCGCCCTCGCCGTCGACGGGGACCCGAAGGTGGGCCCGCCCGTTCGTCCATTCGAAGGCAGCCTCGCCGTCGCCGGCGCCGTGCTCGAGGCCCCAGAACCCGGAGACCAGTTGCACACGGCTCCACACGTCGCGGCCGCCGACCGTCGCCCCCGAGACGCGCACGCCGAGCGGCCGCCGGTCGCCGATGCCTCGCGCCGACGCGTCCGAGGCCAGCGAGATGTCCACGAAGCGGTCGGCGAAGAGGATCTTGGGATTGGCCGCGCCGACCGTCGGGTCGGCTTCCAGGGCGTCGACCAGGGGACGCAACCAGCCGGGGCCGACCTGGGCGTCGTTGTTGACGAGGGCGACGTAGTCCACGCCGTCGAGTTCGGCCAGGGCCAGGTTGCACCCGCCGGCGAAACCCAGGTTGCCGCCGGCGTCGATCACCCGCACGCCGGGCAGCTCGGCTGCCACCCGGGCGGCGACACCGTCGGTCGAGCTGTTGTCCACCATGACGACGTCGAGCCGGTCCTCCGGCCAGTCCGACGCGTGCAGGCTCTGGAGGCAGGCGATGGTGAGGTCGCCCCCGTTGTGGTTGACGACGACGGCGCGGACCCGTGGCTCAGGATTCGACAGGCTGGTCCTCCGGCGCCGTGGTGCGAGGCCGGTCGCGAGGGGGGTCGGCGCGCAGCACCGCCATCTCCTCCGCCAACAGCCGGGTGCGTGCGTCGAGCCGGGCCAGCTCCCAGGAGAAGTGGATCACGATGAGGAACAGCAGGGTGATGGCGCCCAGGAAGAACGTGCCGGGCGCGTAGGCGATGCCCAGCCACGACGAGACCCGGTCCAGCAGGCCGGGGAACGTCGCCAGCAGGGCGATGATCGCTCCGATCACCAGCCACAGCAGGGCGTAGCGCGAGGGCAGTTGGTTGCGCCGGACCATGCGGATGATGAACAGCAGGCTGAATAGCGTCAGCGCCAGAATGAGGACGTGGCCGCCCGTGCTCATCGGGTCGCGCCGTTCGACGACCGCCGCTGCGCGCGCTGCCGGCGGCGGACGGGGGCCCGGCTCAGCAGGGAGACCAGCGCCCGCAGGTAGTGGTAGGCCAGGCTCAGGTTCTGGGTCGACGGCGTCCCGGCGGCGCGGACCCGCATGGAGACCGGCACCTCGACGACGCGGTACCCGGCCTGGCAGGCCAGCAGCAGCGCTTCGACCGTGTCGCCCAGGTACTCGTTCGGGTAGTTGGCGGCGTAGAACGCCAGCAGCGGCGCGGAGAAGGCCCGGAACCCCGACGACGTGTCGGTGAAGCGGCGCCCGGACAGCAGCCGCACGGCCAACCGCAGCACGCCCATGGCCCCACTCCGGAACCGGCCGACGGCGTACTCCGAGCCGGCCTCGGGGGCGTTGAAGCGGCTGCCGATGACCAGGTCGGCCCCCTCCTCCAGCGCGGCCAGCAGGGCCGGTACCTGGGCCGGGTCGTGCTGGCCGTCGGCGTCGAACTGGACGGCCCGTTCGTAGCCGTGGGCGACCGCGTAGCGGAACCCGGTCTGGAGGGCGCCGCCCACGCCCAGGTTGAACGGAAGCACGGCCACGGGGACGCCCTCGGCGCGGGCGACCTCCGCCGTCGCGTCGGTGGAGCCGTCGTCGACCACCAGCACGTCGAGGTCGGGGCAGGTCAGCGCCAGCTCCTGGAGCACCGCGCTGAGCGCCTCCTGCTCGTTGAGGGCCGGGAGGATGACCAGCGTGCGGGCGTATCGCCGGCGGCTGACCGGTTTGGGGGCGAGCGACGGGAGGGCCTGCTCCCGGACGAGAGACTCAGGCCGCCCCACGGGCGGATGATAGGTCGTCAGCTACCGGGGCCGTTCGGTCCGCAGAAGGCTGAGGAAGAACGACGCGAACCCGGTCTGGGCGCCGACCATCATCAGGGTCATGGCCAGCAGCGCCGGCTTCATCGAGTTGATCGGCCCGAGGCCCTTGCGCAGCCAGTGGATCAGAATGGCGGCGTCAATCATGAACCCGACCACGAACAGGACGGCTCCCCCGAGCAGGCCCCGCTCGAGCGAGTAGTTGCGGTCGAACCAGTGCTGGAGCCGGTCGTCGCCCGGCGATCCCTCCGTCGGCAGCCACGTCCGGGCGAACACGCCGAACAGCATCGTCTGGTAGCCGAGGATCGCCGCCAGTGCGCACAGGACGCTGAAGTGGACGTCGAAGGCGTGGAAACCGAGGTTCAGCGGCCCCGGCAGGAGCAGGCCCTGCCCGAGCAGGCCGAACACCAGCATGGCCAGTCCCGGCCACACGAACAGCCAGTTCGGGCTCAGCAGCAGCATGAACCGCAGGTGGCGCCAGCCGTCCCGCATGGAGTGGAGCTTCGACTCGCCCTCGCGGGGGTGGTAGGTGATCGGCACCTCCGTGCCCCGCAGGCCCGCCTTCGCCGCGTTGATGACGATCTCCGAGGCCAGCTCCATTCCGGACGCCTGCAGGGCCATGCGCTCGTAGGCCTCGGCCGTGAAGGCCCGCATCCCGCTGTGGGCGTCGGAGCTGTCCACCTTGAACAGGCGGTTCAGCACGCCGGTCAGGACCGGGTTGCCGATGTAGCGATGCGACCAGGGCATCGCCCCGGGCAGGATCTTCCCGGCGAAGCGCGAGCCGAGGACGTAGTCGTACGTTCCGTCGCGCAGCGGCTCGATCAGCCGGTCGAGCTGGGTGAAGTCGTAGCTGCCGTCCGAGTCGCCCATGATGAGATAGCGGCCGCGCGCCTCGGCGAAGCCCTTGAGGTAGGCGTTGCCGTAGCCCCGCTGCGGCTGGCGGACGACACGGGCCCCGGCCCGGGTGGCGACCTCGACCGAGTCGTCGCTCGAGCCGTTGTCGCTGACCACGACCTCCCCCCGCAGCCCGGTGCGCCGAATGCCCTCCCATGCCTTTTCGATGCATACCCCCACCGACGCGGCTTCGTTGAGGCACGGCATGACCACCGAGATGTCCGGCGCCAGGTGGGAGGGCTCACGGGCGTCCAGGTCGACCGCTCCCGTCGCACTCATCGGCGCACGCTCCCGCGGAGGTGCTCACTCATCGGGCGCTCAGCTTAGGCGCCACCGCCGTCGCGGCGGGTGACCACCAGGCGGCGTACGCGGCCGGCGGCCTTGCGCACGGCGAGGCCGGGACCACCCTCCCGCAGATGGTCCATCACCGTCTGGATGTCGTAGCCCACGCCCCGCCACCGCTGGGTCACCTCGGCCAGATCCCGGCGCAGCCCGTCGGTCACCCCGCTGTCGAGGAGGTCCGGGGCCCGCCGGGGCGCCCGGCAGAAGGCGACGAGTGGCGCCAGCACCTTCGGCCACGTCAGCTCGGCCGCGGCGGCCCCGGCGTTGGCCCCCAGATTGGCCCGCAGGTCGTCGTCGTCCAGCAGCGTGCCCAGGGCCGTCTCCAGCGCCTCGACATCGCCCGCAGGGACGGTCAGGCCCAGCCGGCGGGCCGCGATCATCTCGGCCAGGGCGTCGCCGCCCGTCGCCACCGTCGGCAGCGATGCCCACAGGTAGTCCAGGACGCGGGTGCGGAACGACATCGCCGTCTCGATGTGGTCGAGGTGGGTGCTCACCCCGACGTCGGCGTCGAGCAGGTAGTTCTGGCGGTCCTCGTAGTCGACCCATCCCTCGTTGAAGAAGGCGTGGGTGCCGGTCAGCCCGAGCCGGTCCGACAGCTCCCGGGCCGCCACCGCCATCCGCATCTCGGGGATGTCCGGGTTGGGGTGCTTGAGCCCGAGGAAGAACAAGCGGACGTCGGGTCGGTGGGACCGGAGGCGGTCGACGGCCCGCAGCAGGGTGAGGGGGTCGAACCAGTTGTAGATGCCGCCGCCCCACAGGATGACCTTGTCGTCGGGGCCGACGCCGGGGACCACGCCCTTGATCGCAGCCCGCGTGCGGACGGGGGGCTGCTCGGAGACCCCGAAGGGCACGACGGAGATCAGCGACCGCAGGGTCTCGTCCTCGTCGTAGGTCAGCGGGTTGACGCGCCCGAGGGCGGAAAGCTGGCCGAGCCAGAAGTCGCGCTGCTTCTCCGACGCGCAGAGGAAGAAGTCGCCCCGCAGGAGCTGCTCGTTCAGCACGGCGGTCGCCGACTGGACGGCGAGCAGCCGGCCCCGGCGGCCGTCGTCGCGACCCTGCTCGAGCTGCTCGAGGTGGAGCGGGTCGTAGACGTCGGCGACGAGGACCTTGTCGGACTCGAGCAGGAACGGTCGGTTGTGGACGAGCCAGCCCTGGAAGACCAGGACGTCGCACCACCGCTCGACGTCGGCCAGGCCGTGGTCGTCGACCGCCTCCACCGGGAACGGGGCGTCGGGCAGGTCGGCCAGCGTGGTCGACACGAGCTGCACCTCGTGCTCGGCCGACAGCGCCCGGGCGATCTGCCAGGCCCGGATCCCCGGCCCCGCCATCCTGGCGGTCAGCGTGTCCGGCGTGGCCACCACGATCTTCATCCGGTCGGGCCTAGAGCTCTTCGGCGAGCTTCGGCTCCAGGCGGGCGAAGACCACGACCCCGACGGCCAGCATCACGATCGAGGAGAGGGTGACGAACACGAGGTCCTGCCAGGCGGGAAAGCGGAGGTCGTAGAGGCAGGCCCGGTAGGCGTTCACGAAGCGCACCATCGGGTTGAGCTTGTAGAGCGTGAACAGGGCGGCGTGGTTCTTCAGGGCCTTCTGGACGACGCTCAGCGGGTAGACGATCGGTGTGGCGTAGAACCAGATCTGCAGCACGATGCCGATGAAGTGCTGGACGTCGCGGAAGTAGACATTCACCACGCTGAGCACCAGCCCCAGCCCGAGCACGAAGGCGGTCTGGATCAGGACGAGCAGGAGCACGGCCGGGACCCAGCGCAGGACGATGTGCCCGGTGCAGAGCAGCACGACCGCAAGCACGGCCAGCTCCAGCAGGAACGACACCACCCAGGAGGCGACGTTCGACGCGACCAGCACCTCTCGCGGGAAGTAGACCTTCTTGATCAGGTTCGAGTTGCTGATGAGCGTGCCCATCCCGCCCGACATCCCGTTGTTGAGGAAGTTCCACGGGAGGAGCCCGCAGGTGAGGAACAGAGCGAAGACCTCGATGCCGCTCGGGTCGCCCCGGGGGTTTGGGACGCCGAGGAAGAACCGGAAGACGATGGTGAAGATCACCATCGTCGCCAGCGGGTTCAGCAGCGACCACGTCCAGCCGAGGACCGACCGCTTGTACTTGCCCCGCAGCTCCCGCAGGGTGAGGTTGATGAAGAGCTCACGCGACTCGACCAGCTCGGCGACGGTCGTCACTCGCGGGCCCGGCCCCTGGCCGCGGCGGCGTACCGGCCCAGGCGCTGCGACGCGCGCCGGGCCACTTCGACGGGCCCGCCGGCGCGGAAGTACTCGCGGGCGAGGGCCACGTCGTCGCGGAAGCTCGGCCGGCGGGTCACGGCCTCGGCCAGCTCGGCCATGTTCTCGGAGCCGACCGGCGAGGCCAGGTCGGCGGCGCGCCGGGGCGCCCGGCAGAACGCGATCAAAGGGCCCAGGACGCGGCTCCACGTGTGGTCGGGCACGATCTCGGCCAGCCGCTGGCGGCAGGCCGCGGCCGCGTCGTCGTCGTCGAGCAGCCGGAAGAGCGCCTCTTCCAGCGCCTCCACGTCGCCCGCCGGCACGGTGATCCCCAGCCCCCGGCTCTCGATGAGGTCGGCGAAGGTGTCGCCGCCCGTCGCCACGATCGGCAGCCCGGCCCACAGGTAGTCGAGGATGCGCGTGCGGAACGAGAAGGCGGTCTCCACGTGGTCCAGGTGGGTGCTGACCCCGATGTCCGCTTCGAGGAGGTAGTTCTGGCGGTCGTCGTAGGCGACCCAGCCCTCGTTGAAGAACACGTGCTTGTCGGTGAGCCCGAGGGCGTCCGACAGGCTGCGGGTGGCGACGGCCATGCGCATCTCGGGGACGTCGGGGTTGGGGTGCTTCAGGCCCAGGAAGAACAGGCGGACGTCGGGCCGCCGGGCGCGGAGGCGGTCCACCGCGTGGAGCAGGGTCAGGGGATCGAACCAGTTGTAGATGCCGCCGCCCCACAGGATGACCTTGTCGTCCACGCCGATGCCCGGCAGCACCCCCTTCAACGCGTTGCGGGTGTGCACTGGCGGCGTGTCGGAGACGCCGAAGGGAACGACGGAGATCAGCGCGTCCATGGTCTCGTCGGCGTCGTAGTTCTTCGGGTTCAGCCTGCCCACGGCCGACAGCTGCCCGAGCCAGAAGTCGCGCTGCTTGTCGGACGCGCACATGAAGAAGTCGCCCCGGGTGAGCTGGTCGTTGAGCGCCGTCGTGCAGTCGCTCACCGTCCGGGCCCGGCCCTCGGGGCCCTGGTCCTTGGCCTGTTCCAGTTGCTCGAGGTGGAACGGGTTGTAGATGTCGGCGATGAGGATCTTGTTGCTGTCGACCAACCACCGGAACGTCGACAGGATCAGGCCCTGGAAGATGAACACGTCGCACCACCGCTCCAGCGCCCGCATCTCACCCAGGCCGACGGAGCGGCAGGAGAACTTCGGGTGGGTGATCGTGCACGTGCCCACGGTCACGAGCTCCACGTCGTGCTCGGCCGACAGCGCCTCGGCCATGGCCCAAGCCCGGATCGCGGGACCGGCCATGCGGTCGGACAACGTCTCGCCGGTGGCCACCACGATCTTGCGGCGGGTGCTGAAGGCGGCGTCGATGCCGAACGCCTCGACCAGGATGCGGTGGGCCGCCTCGTACCGGGGATGGGCGTAGGCCGGCTCCAGCGCCTGGCGGAACAGGGGCAGCAGCTCGGTGTCCGAGCGCCGGCGCTCGGCCTGCAGCCGCCGGCGGTCCTCGGTGAGCGAGGGCAGCGCTTCGACCAGCGCGTCGATGGCCAGGACGGGGGCGAGCGTCTCCCGGGAGACGGCCACGGACTCGTCCTCCCCGGCCGGAGGCGGCGAGGCGGCCAGGTCGAGCAGGCTGGGATCGGTGTCGCCCCGGGAGACGCCGCGACGCACCGCCAGCAGCAGCGCGGCCGGCAGGGCTTTGGCGAGCAGATCGTCGCCCAGGTTCTTGTACAGGCTGAACAGGGCGTTGCGCTCGAGCAGGTAGTGCTCGCGCCAGGCCCCGTAGCTCTTCATCGACGCGTGGTGGCGGTGGTAGGCGACCGACGTCGGCACGTACCGGACCCGCCACCCGAGCAGGTTCAGCCGCCAGCCCAGGTCCACGTCCTCGTAGAACATGAAATACCGGTCGTCGAAGCCGTCGACGGCGCGGTAGACGTCGGCCCGGACGAACATGGCGGCACCGGTCGCGAACAGGACGTCGCGCGGCTTGTCCCACTCGCCCGTATCCGGCAGCTCGCACTCGCGCTTGTAGCCCATCCCGTACCAGGTGAGGGAGCCGTCGACGTAGTCGATCCGCTCGCCCTCCCAGTCGAGGACCTTGCTGGCCACCGCGGCGACGTTGGCCTCCCGGGTGAGCGCGTCGACCGCAGCCGAGATCCACCCCGCTCCGGGCCGGGCGTCGTTGTTGAGAAAGGCGAGGAACTCGCCGCGAGCGTGCGCTGCGCCGAGGTTGCAGCCGCCGGAGAAGCCGCCGTTGGTGTCGGACTCGACCACAGTCGCCCCCGGGACCGCCTCGCGGATCCTCGCCGCGCTCCCGTCGCCCGACGCGTTGTCGACGACCAGGAGCTCGAGCGCGTCGGCAGGCCAGTCCACGTCGGCGAAGGAACGCAGGCACGTGATCGTGTCGTCGGCGCCCCTGAAGTTCACGAGCACCACCGATACCAGCCCGGGCCGGATGGCCGGGGGTGTACTCATCGCATCTCCCTGATCCCTCGAATCCGCCCGGAGCGTTCGGCGAGCGGTGCTCGCGTCGACAGGGTCCGGTGTCCTACCTTGGCCGGCATGCGCCCCAAGACCTTAGCGAGTCGAGCGTCTCGACTCACGACGGCCGTGCGGGCGTTGGCCCGGCCGGCGGAGCCCACGGTCAACCCGTTGGAGGAGTATTTCCGCACGAATCAGGGGCGGCTGCTCCACAAGTGGATGCACTACTTCGACATCTACGACCGCCATTTCCGGCCGTTCAGGGGAACCGACGTGACCCTGGTCGAGTTCGGCGTGTTCCACGGCGGTTCATTGCAGATGTGGAAGCACTACTTCGGTCCGCGGGCCCGCATCATCGGCGTCGACGTCAACCCGGCGTGCAAGCAGTTGGAAGAGGACCGGATCGAGATCGTCATCGGCGACCAGGAGGACCGGGCCTTCCTCGCCGGGCTGCGCGATCGGGTCGGCCCCGCGGACATCGTGATCGACGACGGTGGCCACACCATGGCCCAGCAGATCGCCACCTTCGAGGAGATGTTCCAGGCCGTCCGCTACGGGGGCGTCTACCTGGTCGAGGACCTCCACACCAGCTACTGGGAGGAGTACGGCGGCGGCCTGCGGTCGCCCGGCTCCTTCATCGAGTACGCCAAGGACCTCGTCGACCAGCTCCACGGCTGGCACATCCGCCAGGACCCTCCGCCGGTGACCGACTACACGAGGCAGCTACGCGGCATGCACGTCTACGACAGCGTCATCGTGTTCGACAAGGAGGTCGTCCCCCCGCCGGACGTCCGCAAGACGGGCCGCGAGTCGTTCTAGGCCTACGCGCCCGAGGCCGACCGGGCCTCCGGCTCGACCCTGAGCGGCGACCATTTGCCGCCGAGGGCGACGTACCCGCCAGTCTCGCGGGGGTCGCCGTTCTGGACGTCGAAGCGGAGGCAGCGCCGCAGGTAGTCGAAGATGTGCGTGCACGTGTAGTCGTTGATGGACGCCGAGATGTCGTAGGTGCCGGGCTGGAGCATGAAGTGGTCGAAGTGCAGCTCGATGCTGCCGTCGCCGAAGATGACGTCGGGGATGGGGCCGCCCTCCCTGGTCCCGTGGGCCCACAGCCAGGTGCCCTCGAGGGTCTCGATGGCCAGCCCGAACACCGGTTTCGGCACGGGCTTTTCGGCCGAGTAGGTCAGGCGCATGATCACCTCCGACCCCGTCGGCACGTGCGTCACCGGTCGACGGGAGCCGTCGAGCAACTCCACCGACTGGAGGCGGGCCTCGCCCGACCCCCACCGGTTGGCCGCCTCGGTCGGGGTCTCGACCCGGTCCTCGTGCCCTTGGTCGACGTACTCGTCGACCACGTCCTTGGCCCGACCCTCGGTCACGATCTTGCCGCCTTCGAGCCACGCCACCTTGTCGCACATCGTCCGCATGGCGTCGGCCGCGTGGCTGACGATGACCACGGTCTTGCCCGCGCGGCGGAAGTCGGCGAACTTCTCGTTGCACCGGCGCTGGAAGACGGCGTCGCCGACGGCGAGGACCTCGTCGACCAGCAGGACGTCGGGGTCGATGTTGATGGCGACCGAGAACCCGAGCCGGACGTACATGCCCGACGAGTAGTTCTTGACCGGCTGGTCGATGAAGCGCTCCAGGCCGGCGAAGCCGACGATCTCGTCGAAGCGGGCGGTCAGCTCCCGCTTGGACAGGCCGAGGATCGACCCGTTCAGGAACACGTTCTCGCGACCGGAGAGCTCGGGATGGAACCCCGACCCCAGCTCGAGCAGGGCGGCCATCTTGCCCCGCGTGCGGATGCGGCCCGAGTCGGGCCGGAGGATCTTGGCGATGCACTTCAGCAGGGTCGACTTGCCGGACCCGTTCTCGCCGACCAGCCCGTAGGTGGTCCCCTCCTCGATCTCGAGGGAGATGTCGCGCAGCGCCCAGAACTCGTCGTACCGCACGCGCCCAGCCCGCAGGATCGCCGCCTTCAGCGAGCGGTTGCGTTCGTGGTAGAGCCGGAAGCGCTTGCTGACGTCCTCGACGACGACGGCGGCGGTCACGGCGCGCTCACGGCTCGAACATGCCGCGCACCCGCCCGTAGATCGACCGGGCCGAGTGGGACCACCGCATGGTCCGGGTGCTCAGCACCGTTTCCAGCTGCTGGGTGACGCTGTCGAGCTCGGCGCGGGCGTGCTCCAGATCCTCGGCCGTGCCCGCCAGCCGGGCCTCCACGTCGTCGGCCCGCTTCTCCGCGTCCTCGGCCCGGCCCAGGGCTTCCTGGCCCCGGCTTCGTTCGGCCGCCAGCGCGGCCTCGAGCTCGCCTACCTTGGCCCGCAACGCTTCCTCGCTGGCCCGCAACCGCGAGACGGCGGCGTCGGCGTCGTCGGCCACCGCCCGCAACACGAACTGGTACGTCGACGACTCCGGGTCGGCGAGGGCGGCGTCGACCACCTCCGGGCGCAGCTCGTCGGCGTAGAGGGCGACGGGGGTCTCGAAGAACCCGGCGGTCGTGCGGCGCACGTCGACCGGCACCATGCCCGCTTCCTTGAACAGCGACTCGATGGACGCCCGGGTGAAGAACCGGATGTGGGTGGCGTCCAGCAGGCCGAGCGGCTGGTAGTCGAAGCGGCCGGCCATCAGGGCGAGCCGCACGCTTCCGTGGGCGACGTTCGGGATCGACGCCACGATGCTGCCGGCGGGGGCGAGCACCCGGCGGGCCTTGCGGATGGCGGCCAGCGGATCCCGGAGGTGCTCGAGCACGTCGCCGAAGACGACGACGTCGAACTGCGCTCCCTCGAACGCGTCGGCCAGGTCCAGCGTCTCGACGTCACCGACCACCAGGCGGTCGAGGTGCGGGCGGGCCTCCTCGGCGGCCTCCGGGTCGAATTCGAGGCCCGACACGGTGCACCCGCGCTCGGTGAGCGCCCGGGCCAGGTACCCCGTGGCGCAGCCCACGTCGAGCACCCGCTTGTCCCCTCCCACCAGCTCCACCATGAGGGTGTGGCTGTTGTTGCGGTTCGAGAGGTCGATGTCGGCGTCGTACCGGGGACCGTCCATACGTCCGTCAAACCCTACTGCCCAGGGCCCGAGCGGCCCTTTCGAGCGGGAAACTCAGGGCCCGAGCGGCCCTTTCGAGCGGGGAACTCAGGGCCCGAGCGGCCCTTTCGAGCGGCGGCGGCGGGGCGCCGCGAGGGCGACGGCCGCCACCAGCAGTCCCGCGGCGGTCAGGGCGGACCCGGCCAGGAAGGTCTTGGGCCGGTACTGCAACGTGACGGTGTGCTGGCCCGGCGGCACGAACACGCCCATCAGGGCGCCGTCCACAGCGACGAGGGCCGCGGCCTTGCCGTCGACGTTGGCGGTCCAGCCGTCGGCCAGGTTCTGCGAGACCACCAGCAGGGTGTTCGAGCTCGCGGCGACCCGGGCCCGGACCGAGTTGTCGGAGATGGACGGCGAGGTCACCACCGGCGCCGTCGCCGGCGCGTCCTCGGCCGCCGGCGGAGGCGCGGTCGACGACCCGGGCGGCGAGACGAACGCGGCGACGTCGGCGTCGGAGGCCGGCCGCGTCGCCGCCCAGGCCAGCAGCGAGGCCTGGTCCGGGAAGGCCCGCCAACGGGCGTGGGCGCTCACCAGCGGCCACGCCGACGGTCGCTCGTAGATCCACGACTGTTGCGTCGACACCAGGCGGACGGCCTGGCCCGGATCCTCGATCAGCAGCTGGCGGGCGGCCCGTTCCTCGGTCAGCCCGATCTCGACGTGACAGCCGGGCAGCGACGACGTCGCCGCAAAGCGGTAGGCGTCTCCGGCGGCCAGGTCCCGCCCGAGGAGGGCGAAGCCCGTCCACCCGCCGTCGACGTCGGACGCGGCACGGGTCGACGACGCGATGGTGCGGCTGCCGCTGAACAGCGTCAGGTGGACCGACGCCCCCTGGCAGTGGCCGCCGAGCCGAAGGGGGACGTAGATGCCGTTCAGAGGCCCGGGGGCGACGCCCGCCGTCACCGCGTCGGCCAGCCCGTCGGCCGGCGCCCAGCGGTCCCAGGTCAGGTCGGCGCCGTCGGCGACGCGGCCGAACGGCAGCTCGTCGGTCCCC
>DATASA010000191.1:0-28575 GCA_036269435.1 Acidimicrobiales bacterium
ATCGCCTCGACTGGGCGTCCCGGAACCAGGCGCTGTACGGAGCCTTGCTTCGATGGCGATCTCTGTGCGGCAACCTCCGGCTCAACGACCTTGCCTCGGATGCGGACCTCGTGCAGCTACAGGTTCACCACGCGTTCCTGAGCGCCTTCACGCATGCCACGAGCTCCGGGCACGAGGTCGAACGCCGCGCGAGGCCTGGATCACCGAGTGCCAGGCACCTCCTCGGCGAGCTTGCGCTGCTCTACGTAATCGCAATCGCCATCGTACAGACCGACGCATGGGTCGCCTATGCGAAACGAAGGCCGCAATTGCTCTTGACCCCTCGCCGCGACATCCTTAGCGCCGTCGATCGCGGCCGGGAAGTCATCAGCTACCTCTGGTTCCTCGTTGGCGAGCCGCAGGAGTTCGACCGCTACCAGGAGGCGAATCGGCGCGCCCATCCGTTGCCGTCGGGACACGCTCCTGCGGTGAGGCCCGATGAGCTCGACTCCTCTGAGATCAGCTACGACGGGAACCCCATTGATCGACTCGCTCGCATGCACACCGGAGAGCGAGAGGTCACTACGGGCTTCGCCTTCGCTGCGGCATGGCCCGAGCTGCACTGGTGATAGCCGCCGGTCCCAGAGGGCCCATTCGTCGCGATCATCAGGCGGGACCATCTGCGAGGCGACCGTCGGCCTCACTCCGGCTCAGTGCCGGTGGTCCGTCGTCCGCCCCGAACAGCGACCGACGACAAGGCACCGCGTGAGGATCCGCTTGCCGTGCGGCGGCGTCTCAGACGTGGCACGGGATCCTCGGCTGGCCCCGTTCGCGTCCGCTCGGGCAACCATGAACCGCTTTCTCACGGCGGTTGCACAAACGGATTCCGGGCGCGCTGCACCACATCTGCACCACAAGAGGTGGCGAAAATGGGCCCATTGCGGTCATCGGCGGTCATCGATAGATGCCATCTGACCAGCACCTTTGCAAGTTTCCCCAGGCCAGCGAGATCAGCCCGGGGACATTCGCAACGTGGAAGTCGGCGGTTCGAATCCGCTCACCTCCACCGGAGCCGACAATCTGACGGCCTGACCGGCCGCGATGAGCCGAGGACGTCGAGACATCGTTGGCGCCGGATCCTCGCCGGGATGCTTCTGCGACGGTCAAACCCCTTTGAGGAGTCGGGAGGTGAGCACGATGTCCACCACGTCGGGCACTGTCTCGGTTCGGGCCCAGTCGCGTTGGAGCTCACCGGCCAGAGCGACCCAGCCGATTGGTTGAGCACCTGCCTGCACGACGCGCTCCAGTCCCGTACGGTGCGCCTCTGGAGAGGTGCCGCCGACCGCGTCGACGACGGGGAAGACTTCGTAGCCGGCTCGTAGGGCGTCGAGCGCAGGGAAGACCAGGCACATCTCGGTCCACAGCGCCGTCATGATCAGCTTCTTGCGGCCCGTTGCCTCGACTGCCTGGCGAAACTCGATGTCCTCCCACGCGTTGATCTGAGTGCGATCGATCTCGACGGAGTCGGAGAGCACCTCGGTGAGTTCAGGGACGGTTGGTCCTTGTCCGTTGGCGACGTTCACGGTGGAGAGGACGACGGGCAGACGGAAAGCCTTGGCCAGGCGAGCCACGGACACGATGTTTCGTGTCAACAGGTCATGGTCGATCGAGGTGACCGCCTGAAATTGGCTCGGCTGGTAATCGATCACCAGCAGCGCCGAGTTCGCTGGTGTGAGCAGCGGATCTGCAACCGGATCGCGCATGACTTCGCTCGTCATGTTCTTGCTCCTGTCCTGCCTGGGGGATGTGTCGCGTAGCGTCACACGCGGCGCGGTGAGCTGACGTCACCAGATTCCGACGATTGCGGTCTGGAGGTCAGACCGCCTGTCACCGTCTGGGTTCGTTCGGCTTGGGCTCGACTTGGCGGAGCTCGAGCAGTTCGAGCCCGAGGGCCTCGACCTCCGCGACAAGGCTGAACACGGCGGACCGATCCTCGATCAGCCCGGTCAGCACCGTCTCGCTTCCCGTGAACTCGTGGTCCATCGACGGGAAGGCGGAAAGCGCCGCCGGTCCGAGATGGCCCTTGATCCGGATCATGTAGAGGCTCGGCGTCGGGGCCACCCAGCCATCTTGGAGCGACGGTGCCGCGGGCGCATCGCCGATGCCTGGTGATTTGCGCAGCCGGTCGGGGCGGCCTCGCAGGGCGCTGTCGCGCGTATTCGGGGCTACGCCGGGCCTGGCGGTGCAAAGCCCGCCGACAGAAGCCGCAGCTCCCGCGCTCGCCGAACCGCGGCTGACCGGTCGCCGACACCGAGCTTGGAGTAGATGTTGCGCACATGCGTGTTCACGGTGTTCACCGAGACATAGAGGTCCCGTGCGATCTCCGACCTGGTCAGGTTCGTCGGGAGGAAGCGCAAGACTCGAAGCTCGGTCGGGGTGAGCTCGTCGCCAGGCGACCGTTGTCGGGTGTCCGCATCGGCTCGCGCCGATCCATCGATCACGTCGACGATGTCGGCCAGTAACGCGCCGTGCGCCGTTTCGTGACGCGGCAACGTGGCAAGCACCCGACTGGCGCCCGTCAACGCAAAGGGAAAGATCAGCCGGTCGGGCTCGGCGACCGCGAGCGCGACCTCCACCGCGGCCGCGCTCGCAACTCGGTCACCGAGATCAAGGTGCGCATGGGCCGCCAGCAGGTGCGCCTCGACGAGCGTGAACGACGGGATGTCTGGCGCCGTGCCATTGAGGACGGCGTCGAGCGCGGCCAAGGCCAGCGCCGGCTCGTTCCGCGCGAGACAGATCGCCGCACGGGCGTTCCAGACATCACCCGTTCGCTCCAGGTCCGGCGGGAGAGAAGCGAGCGATGCCAGCGCCGCTTCAGGCATTCCGAGCCGGGCCTGCGCAGCCGCGAGCCAACCAGTGAACCGCGTCGCGAGGACGTGCACGCCATCGAGCGACGACTGCGCCTTTGAAGCCGCCGTGAACGCATCGCAGGCGGATTCGAGCTCACCGCGAGCGGCGTGCAACATGCCCGTGGCCGTGTGCAGGAGCACGACGGCGGAGGGATCGATGTCGGCCTCGTCGAAGTCCCAGGCGCGACGAAGGCAACGCTCTGCTTCATCGAACTCCCCCATCCAGATCGTCACGCCGGCGAGAGCGCCGAGCGCCGGCGCGATGATCGGTCGATCCCCGAGACCGTGACCCTCGGCCAGGGCGAGTGCCTGAATGCCCCGCTCCCGCGCCGCTGCGCAAGAGACCCGCTCCGACGGGAAACACAGGTGCGAGCGACACGCCACCTCGAGGTACGGTCGGCCGATCGCGACCGCAAGCGCGGCTCCCTGTGCGAGGTGGGGCTCTGCGTCGGCGAGTCGCCCCAACCACGTCTCGACAATCCCGAGATTCATGAGTGCAACCGCCCCGAGTTCGCGGCCGCTCGCCATCAACTCGACCTCGTCGGTCATGGAGGTCTCGAGCAGGTTGACTTGGTCGATGACTTCCGTGAAATGACCTGTGCGGCGGGCCAGCGCCAGTCGCAGCGACGCGATCGCCACCGCCTGGCCTTGGCGGCGATCGGCCGGTATTCGGTCGAGGTGAGACTCCGCCCGCGCCAGCTGGGCGGCTGCTTGTTGGTGAAGGCCCTGCGACAAGTAGACGGCAGCGTGAGCCGGCGCCAGTTCGGGCTCGTCAGCCGACGTTCCGGCCGGGAACGACTGCAGCACCGCGGCGATCGTCGCCTCTTGCCCATCGAGGGTCAGGCTGAACAGGTGGTCGGCGAGGAGCTCCGCCGCGTGGGACCAGTCCCGAGCGCCCTGGGCGTGTCGCACAGCTTCAACGACCGCACCATGTTCTTCGAACCACCTGGCGGCGTGTCGGTGAAGGTCCTGCACCTCACCGGGCGCGGATCGGCGGAGCTCGAGGCGCAGGAAATCTGCAAGCAATTGATGGAAGCGAAACCATTCGCGTTGCGGATCGAGCGAGACGACGAATGCGTTGGCGTCTTCGAGCTCCAGCAGCAACCGGTCGCAGCCGGTGCTGCCGGACATCAGGTCCGCAAGTTCACCGTTGACCCGCCCCAACAGTGATGTGCGCAGCAGCATGTTACGAACGTCGTCGGGCTGGCGATCGAGCATCTCCGCGATCAGGTACTCCCCGATCGCCCGGTCCGTACCCGAGAACTCGGCGACGAAGCGTTCAGGATCGGGGTGACCTTGTAGCGAGATCGCTGCGAGCCGGAGTCCGGCGGCCCAGCCTTCCGTCCGCCGGTGCAGCGAGGCTGCGAGCGCTGAAGACACGTTGAGGCCGGACGCTCGTAACAGCTCGCGCGTCTCTACTTCGCTGAACTCGAGGTCGCTCGCCCGGATTGTGGCAACCTCGCCGGCGAGGCGCAGCCGGTGCAGACGGATGCGGGGATCACGGCGAGCCGACAACACGGCGGACGTCGAACTAGGCAACCGGCTCAGCAGTTGTTCGAGCTGGGCGAGCGCTTCCTCGGAGTGGAGCTCGTGAAGGTCGTCAACGATCAGAACCACCGGTTCGAGCTGGTCGGCAAGCTCGAGGAGGATCCGTTCGATCGTTGCCTGACCGTCAAATTCTGGCGTCGCGCTCTCGACCGGCACCTCGACAGCACTGGGCAGCGCCTCGAACACGGCGCGCAACACCGAGAGCCAGAACTGCTGCGGATCGCGCTGGTCATGGTCGACCGACACGAACGCGATGCGACGTTTGCCGCGGGATCGGGCGGACCAGGCGCGAAGCAGCGAGGTCTTACCGCTTCCCGGCGGAGCGGCGATAACCATCACTTTGCGAGCGCCCGCCTGATCGAGCGTCGCGAGCAAATCGATCCGCTCGACCACCCCGCGCCGCTGCGAGTCATCGCCCGCTCTCGAGGGCCTAGCCCGATCCGCTCGGCGCGTGCTGGTGTCGACCCCTACCACGCCCTTGAGGTTCTCCCGTCGGGCACCCGCCGTCAAGGCCCGAAGTTCACCAGGATCCGGCGAGGCTCCTTCACCGGACCGTCGGTGATGCTGGCGGGGTCGCCGTACAGGCCGGCTCGCCCGGCGGAGGTTCACCAGATGGCAAGCGAACTCGGTGTCTGGACAGCTGACGACTGTGCCCTGGTCCTGATCGACTACCAGACCGAGATGGTCGAGGTCATTCGCTCGGAGACGAACGCCGACCTGGTCGAGCTCCACGCCCGGCTCTTGGCGAAGGTCGCCAAGGCGTTCGATGTACCGATCGTCCTCTCGACCGTCGGCGTCGGATACGGCTTCAACGGGCCGACGGTCTCGTCGCTCATGTCCGAACTCGAAGCCGTCGAGCCGATCGATCGGACGTCGATGAACGCCTTCGAGGACGAGGCCTTCCGCGCCGCAGTGGAGGCGACCGGGCGGAAGCGGCTGATCATCGGCGGTCTCCACACAGAGATCTGCCTCGCCTTCGCAACCGTCGAGGCACTCAAGGCCGGCTACGACGTGATGTTCGTCACCGACGCCGTCGGCGGCCGATCCCAGTCGGCGCACGCGACCAGCATCAACCGGCTCTCACACGCCGGGGCGGTGCCGACCACGGCGCTCGCCGTGGTCACAGAGCTATTCCGGGACTGGGCCGGTCCGCTGTACGAACAGGCGCTCGACGTCATCTATTGGTACTTCAACGAGGTTCCGAAGCATACCGATCAGGTGGGCGTCGCCGACGCAGAGAAGCGCGCTGCGGCAGCACGCGGAGCTCACTGAACGCCCGGAATGCATGAGTCCAGGCGACCACCCATGACGCAGGGACGGCTCGAGGGGGAGGTCTGCATCATCGCTGTCCTGTCGGTGCACCGGTGGTGAGCGCGTGACTGAGGACCGGGTGGACGAGCCTGCAGGCTCGATCGACGGCCGCCACCTGGTGTTGATCGGTGCGGGGCCCGGCCTCGGGGAAGCGATAGGTCGTCGCTTCGCCGACGGAGGGTACCGGGTGACCTTGGTCGCTCGGAGTGCGGATCGTCTCGGCAGGCTCGCTGGCATCTTGGTGGACACCGGTGCCGATATCGACACGATCGCCGCGGATGCCGGCGACCCTGACGGTCTTCGGGCCGGTTTGCATGCGCTCTACCGCGAGGATGGGGCACCGGGGCTGATCGTTTACAACGCGGTCATGGGAGCTCCGGATCAATTGCTGAGCTCGAGCGCTGCCCACCTTCAGGAGGCCTATGCGGTCGACGTCATCGGTGCCATCGTCGCCGTACAGGTCGCCGCCCCCGCCATGCGACGCGCCGGCCTCGGCACCATCATCGTCACCGGTGGCGGATTCGCCGATCATCCGATCCCGGCGTTGGCGACCGTCTCCCTCGGTAAAGCCGCCCTCCGGTCGGCCGCGACGATGCTCAACGCTGACCTCGCACCCGACGGCATCCGCGTGGCGACACTGACGATCGCCGGCCAGATCGTTGCCGGCACTCCCTTCGACCCGGAGCGCATCGCCGAGCGCTATTGGGAGATCGTCCAATCAGATGGACCTTGGCAGCCAGAGTTCCGCTTCACCGGCGCGTAGGCCGCTCGGCTCGGACTCACGCCGGCTCAGCTGGCACTCGCGTGGGCACTGACGTCCGCACCGAACGTGTCGGTTGTCCCTGGCGCGTCATGATTCGACCAACCTGCGCGAGAACCTGCAAGCATCGGGCGTGAAGCTCGACGATGACGAATGCGACGACTCTCGGCCCTGTGAGCGGGAATGACTGACGAACCCTCTTCGATGTTCGACTACGACGCCCGACCGGTCACGTCGCAAGTCGTCCTGGTCGGCAATCGCGCCACCACCCTCGGCTACGAACTGCGCGACTTCCTCAGCCGCAACGGCGTGTCTTACGACTGGGTTGAGGTCGACGACGCCGATCGCGTCGGACAGCTCTTGGGAAGCGGGACACCAGCTCTCCACCGGCTTCCGATCTGTGTGTTGCCGGACGGCAGCCAACTCGCTGGGGCCACCGTCGAACAGGTCGCAACCGGACTGGGCATGGTCTCACCGCCGCTCTTGTCCGAGTACGACATCGTCATCGTGGGCGCCGGGCCCGCGGGGCTTGCGGCGGCGGTGTACGCGGCGTCCGAAGGCTTGCGCACCGTCGCCATCGAAGCCGTCGCCCCCGGAGGACAAGCGGGCACGACATCGATGATCGAGAACTATCTGGGATTTCCGCAAGGCATAAGCGGCGGTGAGTTGGCCACCCGTGCCACCGCGCAGGCCCGTCGCTTCGGCGCTGAAGTCCTTTTGGCGCGGCGTCTCGTCGACATCGAAGGCAAGAACGACGGCTACGTGGTTCGGCTCTCAGACGGGACGACGATTCCGACACGGACGGTCCTGGCCGCGAGCGGCGTCCACTGGCGTCGTCTCGAGGTCGACGGGGTCGACGGACTGCTCGGCGCCGGCGTGTACTACGGCGCAGGACCGAGTGAGGCGGTGTCGTGCCGAGGGTGCCGCGTCGCGATCATCGGCGGCGGCAACTCGGCCGGACAAGCCGCTGTGCGGTTCTCGCGCTACGCGTCACAGGTAACGCTGTTGATCCGAGGCGAATCGCTCGGCGCATCGATGTCGCAATATCTCATCTCGAACGTGAGCGGGCTCGACAACGTCGACGTGCTCACCGGCACTGAGGTGGTCGGGCTCGAGGCCGACTCGCGCCTTCGAGCCGTCGTCCTCTCGACAAGTGGTCAGCCCAGTCTCACCCGCCTGCCGTTGGAATCGTTGTTCATCTGCATCGGGGGAGTGCCGCGCACGGGCGGTTTGGCAAGCACCGGTGTGGCGACGGACGACGCGGGCTACATCCTCACGGGAGCAGCCCTCGGCGCGCTCGAAACATGGGGGCTCGAACGATCGCCCCTGCCGCTCGAGGCGAGCCGACCGGGATTCTTCGCGGCCGGAGACGTCCGCAGCGGATCGATCAAGCGCTGTTCCGCGGCGATCGGTGAAGGATCGATGGCCGTCGCGCTGGTACATCGCCGTCTGGCCGAGCTCGGGGTCGAACCGTGAGCACTTCAGCTGTGGACGGACCGACGGAAGAAGCGATCGCCCAATTCTCGCGAATGGCGACCGACAAGCAACTCGAAGCAACGGCCTCCGCGCTCGAGAGCAATGGCATCGACAGCCTCGTCGTCGACTCGGGCGCGGCCGCTCGCGACGCCGTCCGAACGATGCTGCCGATCGGAACTGAGGTTTTCAACAACACCTCGCGGACTTTGGAAGCAATTGGTGTCGCTGAGGACATCGAGCGTTCGGGCCTGTACCAGCCGCTCCGGCCGCGTCTGTACCAAATGGACCGCGAGATGCAGGGGCGCGAGATGCGGCAGCTGGGCGCGGCGCCCGACTACGTGGTTGGCAGCGTCCACGCCGTCACCGAGGACGGGTCGCTCCTGATCGCCTCGGCGAGCGGCAGCCAACTCGGCCCCCTGGTATCGGGCGCCGGGCACGTCATCCTCGTCATCGGGGGTCAGAAGGTCGTTCCCGACGTTCCCACCGGGCTACGCCGGATCTCCGACTACTGCTATCCGTTGGAAGACCGGCGGGCACGCGAAGCCTACGGCGTCCCAAGCGGCGTCAACAACGTGTTGATCATCAACCGCGTCGTCACACCGAATCGACTGCACGCCATCCTGGTCGGAGAGCCGCTCGGCTTCTGACCCTGCGCCTCAGGAGGGCGAGACTCGCAGCCATGAGGAACGGCGACGACCTTGGTCTTGGTTCTTGCGGCTCGGCAATGACCAGCCATGCGTGCCTGTCGTCTTCATCCGCAAGCCCGACTTCCCGAAGGGCGGCGCGCTCGCGGTGCCCCTAGCGGCACGCCACGATGCGTGGGCAGCGGCGAACGCCGATCCGTACCTCGGTCCTCACTGGCCGTAGGCGACCCGTCGAACCAACCGCGAACACGGCGACAACCCGGCCGTCGACCCGTCCTCCACTGGGCCAGGACGGCCGCGCCTGGGGGTGGAAGTCGGCGGTTCGAATCCGCTCACCTCACAGGAAGGGCCAAGGTCGAGTTCCTTCAACGGGTCAGCTCCCCGCACGCGTTCGTCGATCGAATCGGTCCCAGCTCACCTGGGGACTGCGAGCTCGGCGTGAAGGCGTAGGAGATCGGGGACGGTCTCGGGTGGGCGGCGGCCCATCCCGCACTCGGTCGCCACGCCGAAGTTGGGCACGAACTCGGCCGCCGCGGCAGCGCGGCGGCGCGCGCCGTTGAAGCCGTCGGTCCGATGGACGAGGCCGAGGTAGAGCTCGGTCGTGTCGGCAAGGTGCAGGTCTCGCAGCGGCCTGAAGTACTCGGGGTCATCCCGGCTCCGGGGCACCGGCATGTGGATCCACGCGAGCGGACGTTCGAGCCCGCGTGCGACAGCCATGGCGACGTCGACCAGATTGCTCGTGTCCGAAGGCTCCACGAAATGCCGGTGCCCCGCATCGCCATAACACAGGTGGTAGCCGAGCTCGACGTCTGGGGGGACGGCGTTCCCGAGCCGCAGCAACCGTTCGACAATCTGGTCTCGGACATCCGCAAACCACGCGGGGAACACCCCCTCGAGCAGCGCGAATTCGACGGCCGTGTCCCACTGGATCGAGAGCCGATGGTGGGGGATCGCATCGACGATTTCGCGAAGCTCCTCCAGCATCCGCTGTTCGTACCGCTCCTCGATGGCGGCCTGGTCGTGAGCCATCACGAAGATCGCCATCGGCGCCAATGGCGTCGGCAGGGAGACCTGAAAGCGGAGCCCGGCGGGCAGCTCCCCCGATGCCTGCAGCCGGGAGAACACCAACCACGAAGCCCGCGCCGCTTCGGCATAGCCGAGACCGCCGAGGTGCAGTGCGGAGGTGCCGGGCCGGAACTGGACCCGTGGCAGGGGCCGGTAGTGCTCGGGGTCGGGCGGAACGGTCTCGAGCGACGGTTGACGCTGAAGCACCGGCAGTTGCCACTCGATCCAGTTCGAGCGCGGGCCGGTCTCCCCGTCCGGGACCCGTCGAATGCGCGGGCCGAGGACTCCGACGGCCAGCCGGAAGACCTCCTCGGCAGTGGCGAGCGGAATACTCCCGTTGAGGTGCACGCCAATCGGCGCGGGGTCAGTCATCCCGCAGCAGATTCACGGGACTACTTGGGCTGGGGGTGGATCGCCGTCTCGTGAAACGAACCGATCCGCACGTCGAAGTCTTCGCGGCTTGGCTCGTTCGACATGAACTGCTGGAACTGGGCGGCGTGTTCCTGGAACTTCCCTCCGGCGGCTTGCGCTTCTTCCTTGGTGTCCCAGAGCGAGATCGCTATCACCCGGTTCGTGTCGGGGTCGGCAAGCAGCAGAAACCCGCGGTTCCCGTCCAGCCCACGGATGTCCTGCAGCGCTTCGTGATCCCAGAAGTTGGCAAGATCGTCCAGCTGACCCGCGTTGGCTTCGGCGATGACAACCCTGGCCTCCATGTGCCCCCCCTTGTGGTGCGTTGGCCGGTTTCGAGGGTCGCCACCGGCGACGTACGCGACGCCGACCCGGACGGAACCCTAGTTGGCTCGATCGACCCAGGCTCGGCTCAGCCCGTTGCTTCTCGGCCCATTCTGCACGTGACCCGGTCTGACGGACATCCACGCTCAGGGGGCGCAGCCTCTGGTGGCGCTGACCGTCACCGAGCCGGCGACAACGCTGCGGCGTGATCAGTTGCCGACGTAGGTTGCCAGGTGCTCGCCGGTGACCGTGGAGCGGGCGGCGACGAGGTCGGCCGGGGTGCCCTCGAACACGATCCGACCGCCGTCGTGGCCGGCGCCGGGGCCAAGGTCGATGATCCAGTCGGCGTGGGCCATGACTCCCTGGTGATGCTCGATGACGATCACCGACTTGCCGGACTCGACGAGCCGATCGAGCAGGCCGAGCAGCTGTTCGACGTCGGCCAGGTGGAGGCCTGTGGTCGGCTCGTCGAGGACGTAGACGGTGCCCTTCTCGGCCATGTGAGTCGCCAGCTTGAGCCGCTGGCGCTCGCCGCCCGACAGCGTCGTGAGCGGCTGGCCCAGGCTGAGGTACCCGAGCCCGACGTCGGCGAGCCGGTCGAGGATGGCATGGGCGGCGGGCGTGCGGGCCTCGCCGGCGCCGAAGAACTCCTCGGCATCACGCACCGACATGGCCAGTACCTCGGCGATGTTGCGCCCGCCGAAGGTGTACTCCAGCACCGACGCCTGGAAGCGCTTTCCGTCGCACTCCTCGCATACGGTGGCCACCCCGGCCATCATCGCCAGGTCGGTGTAGATCACGCCCGCACCGTTGCAGTTGGGGCACGCACCCTCCGAGTTGGCGCTGAACAACGCCGGCTTCACGCCGTTGGCCTTGGCGAACGCCTTGCGGATCGGGTCGAGCAGTCCGCTGTAGGTCGCCGGGTTGCTCCGCCGCGAGCCGCGGATCGCGCCCTGGTCCATGGCCACCACGCCGTCCCTGCCCGACACCGAGCCATGGATCAGAGAGCTCTTCCCCGACCCGGCCACGCCCGTCACCACCACGAGTACCCCGAGCGGGATGTCCACGTCGACGTCGTGCAGGTTGTGCGCCGACGCGCCACGGACTTCCAGCGTGCCGGTGGACCCCCGCACCTTCTCCTTCAGCTCGGCGCGGTCGTCGAGGTGGCGGCCGGTGAGCGTGCCGCTGGCCCGTAGCCCCTCGACGGTGCCCTCGAAGCAGACGGTGCCGCCCGCCGTACCGGCGCCAGGTCCGAGGTCGACGACGTGGTCGGCGATGGCGATGGTCTCCGGCTCGTGCTCCACGACGAGCACGGTGTTGCCCTTGTCCCGCAGCCGCAGCAGCAGGTCGTTCATCCGCTGGACGTCGTGGGGGTGGAGGCCGGCGGTGGGCTCGTCGAAGACGTAGGTGACGTCGGTGAGGGAGGAGCCGAGGTGGCGGATCATCTTGACCCGCTGCGCCTCGCCGCCCGACACCGTGCCGGAGGGCCGGTCGAGCGACAGGTACCCCAGCCCGATCTCCACGAAGGAGTCCAGGGTCTCCTTCAGCGACGCCAGCAGCGGCGCCACCGACGGTTCGTCGAGGCCGCGCACCCACTCGGCCAGGTCGCTGATCTGCATCCCGCAGGCGTCGGCGATGTTGACCCCTTGAATCCTCGACGACCGGGCGGCCTCGGACAGGCGGGTGCCGCCGCACTCGGGGCACGTCGTGAACGTCACCGCCCGGTCCACGAAGGCACGGATGTGCGGCTGCATGGCGTCGACGTCCTTGGCCAGGAACGACTTCTGAATCCTGGGGATCAGGCCCTCGTAGGTGAGGTTGATGCCTTCGACCTTGATCTTGGTCGGCTCCTTGTACAACAGGTCGCGCAGCTCCTTCTTCGTGAACTTGGCGATCGGCTTGTCCGGATCGAAGAACCCGCAGCCGCTGAAGATGCGGCCGTACCAGCCGTCCATGCTGTAGCCGGGGATCGTGAGCGCACCCTCGTTCAACGACTTGGCGTCGTCGTACAGCGCCGAGAGGTCGAAGTCGGTGACCGAGCCCCGGCCCTCGCAGCGCGGACACATGCCGCCGGTGATGCTGAAGCTGCGACGCTCCCTCACCGTCTGCCCGGCGCGCTCCAGCGTGACTGCCCCCGCTCCACTGATGGAGGCGACGTTGAAGGAGAACGCCTGGGGCGAGCCGATATGCGGCTGACCGAGCCGACTGAACAGGATGCGCAGCATGGCGTTGGCGTCGGTGGCGGTGCCGACCGTGGACCGGGGGTCGGCGCCGATCCGCTGCTGGTCGACGATGATGGCGGTCGTCAGCCCTTCGAGCACGTCGACGTCGGGCCGGGCCAGCGTCGGCATGAAGCCCTGCACGAACGCGCTGTACGTCTCGTTGATCATCCGCTGCGACTCGGCGGCGATCGTGTCGAACACCAGCGAGCTCTTGCCCGAGCCGGAGACGCCGGTGAACACCGAAAGCCGGCGCTTCGGGATTTCGATGCTGACGTCCTTCAAGTTGTTCTCGCGCGCACCGTGCACGCGGATCAGATCGTGGGTGTCGGCGAGGTGCAGCGCGTCGGGCTGTGCCTTCTTCGGGGTGGCCATGCTCATCGTGTCTCCATCCGTCACGGGGAGCGCTACGCGGCCCCTATTGGTCCTGAATCAGCCCCAGGACGTTGCCGTCGGGGTCGGTGAAGGTGGCCACCAAGCGGCCGCCACCCACGTCGTGCGCCGACTCCTTCACGCTGGCGCCGGCCGCGGTCACCTCGGCCAGCTTCGCCTCGATGTCCGGAACGTGCCAGTAGGCCACCGGCGAGCTCATGGCCTGCGGTCCGCCGCCCGGCACCAGCCCGATGTGCTGGCCCTCGGCCTCGAAGCCGACGTAGTACGGGCCGTCCGCCTGCGGCGGGACGCCGAGCAGGGCGGCGTACACCGCCTTCGCCGCGGCCAGGTCGGACACCGGGTGAAGGACGGTCTTGATCCCCTGGGTGGAAGAGTCGGTCATGGTCACTCCTGACGTCGTGGGTCCCCGTCGGGCCGGTGCGGGTTGTGGGACGGAACGTCGAAACGAACCCGGGAATCGACGTGCGGGCCCCGTTCGCCGTCCCGACGGGCGAAGAGGAACGCCCCGTGAACCGTGTGGCCCATGCCAATACGGTACGGGCGGCGCGGCGACCGACGCTTCTCGAATCCTGATCGGTCTGACACCTCGTCGCCACGCCGCACGGCACCACGCACGGCCGGCGCGCCGGCAAGGCCGACGACCGCTGGTCAGAACAGCCCGAGCAGCTTGGTGGTCGTGGTGGTGGCCGGCACGGTGGTCGTCGTCGAGGGCGCCTTGGCCGTGGTGGTGGTCGACGCGCCGGTCGTCGACGACGTCGTGGACGATCCCGGCTTCACCGTCGTGGTGGTGCTGGTCGCCCCCTTCGCCGTGGTGCTGGTCGTGCTGCTGGCCGAGGCGGCCGTGTCGTCGGCGGCCGACAGATGGAAGGTCACCTGCGCCGGGTTCGAGTTCACGGTCATGTCCGTCGGCGAGGCCGGGATCATGTCCGGTGCGGTGCCGGAGACAGTGAACGCCAGCAGCGTCGCGTCCGTGTCCACGCCGAAGTTCGGGTCCGAGTTCGTCCACACCGCGGTCACGGTCACCGATCCGTCGGACTGCTTCGCCGGACTCACGATCTGGAACAGGTTGGCCAGGTTGGCGCTGGCGCCCCCGACGACGACGCTCGTGGTGTTGAGCCCGACGACCAGCCCGGGAAACGCCGGGTTGTGACCGGCCTTGGCCGCGGGCGCGGGCGACGGCAGGGCGCCGCCCAGACGGAACTGGGCAGGCAGGGCGGTCGGATCCTTGGCCGTGAAGGTCAGGACCACCACCATGCCCCGTCCCCCGCTGCCCTGTACGGCGCCTTTGACGGGCGAGAGCACCTGGGCGACGACCGGCGTAGCCGGGACGGTGGACGTCGTCGACTGCTGGAGAAGCGGTGCGGTGGACGGCGACGACGACGAGCCCTTGCCTCCACTACAGGATGCGAGGGCAACCGCGGCCACGGCGGTTGCGGCCAGGAGGCGGCGCATGACGCCGGACGTTAGTGCGACAGCCAGCCTGGTGCTCGGGTTCCGCGCGACGCTTGGGTGGTGACCAACTTCCGGGTGACCTACCGAGGGCCGTCGAGCTTCGCCGTGCGGGCCGCAGCCCTCCTCGCGGACACCGACGGCGTGGAGCTCACGTCGGCGACTCGGGCCGACGTAGAAGATCCGTCGGACGGCACGGTGCTGCTCGTGCTCACCGTCGCCGCGACCGCGGAGGCGGTGTCGGCTGCGCTCGCCGCGGTCAGGGCGGAGCTGCCGGCGGACGCGACCGTGTTCGGGGAGGAACCGGTCGGCGGCTGAGCGCCACGGCCCGCGGCCGCACCGGAGGCACCGGCCCAGCCGGGCCAGGCGGCCCTCGGCCGGCCCGCCCACACAGAGGCGCGCCGCCCGCGTGACGGCGGACCACGCGGACGGAAGCGCCGCCCACACTCTGGCAGAGGCCGCGAGGCGGAGCAAGGCGTTCGGCGCACCGGCGCCATGGCCGGGGTCGTTGCCGCCCCCGACCCGGTACCGTCGAGCCCGGTGGCGACGATCGTGCGAGCCCGCGGGCTGACCAAGACGTACCCGGGCGTCACCGCCCTGGACCACGTCGACCTCGACATCCCCGAAGGCCGGGTGGGCCTGGTCGGGGCCAACGGCGCAGGCAAGACGACGCTGTTCCGCCTCTTGCTCGGGCTCAGCCGACCGACCGCCGGCACGGTGGAGGTCACCGGCATGTCGGTGGCCGACGACCCCATCGGGGTCCGGACCCGCATCGGGTACATGCCCGAGCACGAGTGCCTGCCGCTCGACCAGACCGCCGCCGACGTCGTCGCCACCTTCGGCGAGCTGGGCGGCCTCCCCATCCGGGCCGCCCGCCAGCGGGCGTCCGAGGTGCTCGACCTGGTGGGGCTCGACGAGGCTCGCTTCCGCCCCGTGGGCGGCTTCTCCACGGGCATGCGCCAGCGCACGAAGCTGGCCCAGGCCATCGTCGCCGACCCCCAACTGGTCCTGCTCGACGAGCCCACTGCCGGCCTCGACCACTCCGGCCGCGAGGAGATGCTGGCCCTCGTCGCCCGGCTCGGCGGGTTCGGGATCGCCGTCGTGCTCGCCACCCACCTGCTCGACGACGTGGCCGAGGTGTGCGACCACGTCGTCATGCTCGACGGCGGCCGGCTGGTCACCGACGCGCCGACGACCTCGCTGCTGCGGCGCACCGGCACCGTCACCGTCGACGTCGGCCCGGCCGGGGCGGTGGGCCTGGCCGCAGCCCTCACCACCGCGGGCCTCGCGGTGACGTTGAACGACGACGGTGGCACCGTCGAGGTCACCGTGGCCGACGACCGCCAACTCGACGTCGTCCGCGACGTGGTCGCCGACCTCGGCCTGCCTCTGCACAAGCTGACGAACCGGCTCACGTCCCTGGACGACGTGTTCATGCACCGGGCGCCGGTCGCCCCGTGACGGCACCGAGCCAGGTCGGGGCGGTCTACGACCGCGGGTACCGGCCCTACGACGGGCCGCGAGGCGGGCGCCGGGCGGCGACGGCCGCGCTCTACCGCAGCTCGCTGCGCCGGGCCATCGGCTTGCGCCGGCCATGGCGGCAGAAGCTGGCCCCCGCGGTCCTGCTCGCCATTGCGGTCGTCCCCGCCGTGATCAACGTCGGCGTCGGCTACCTCACCCGCGATACGCCGGCCGAGGGCTTCCAGTTCATCACCTACCGCGAGTACATCGGGGTCTCGAGCGCGCTGCTGCTCTTCGTCGCCCTGGTCGCCCCGGACATCGTGTGCCCGGACCGCCGCCAGAAGGTGCTGCCCCTCATCTTCGCCCGCCCCCTGATCGGCCGGGACTACGCCCTGGCCAAGATCGGCGCCATCTTCAGCTGCGTGTTCGCCTTCTCCGTGCTTCCTCAGGTCGTGCTGTACGTCGGGCGCATGCTGGTCAGCAAGGGCGCGCTGGACTACTTCCGCCACAACACCGCCGAACTCTGGCAGATCCCGCTCGCCGCCGCGCTCCTCGCCCTGTTCTACGCCGTGCTCGGCGTGGCCGTGGCGTCGCTCACCGGGCGACGGATCGTGGCCGGGGCGTCGCTCCTCGGCATCACCCTCGTCTCGTCGTCCGTATCGGCCATCCTGATCCACGCCAACGACCGCGGCCGCGGCCGCTTCGTCCGCGGCGGCCACCCCGCGGCGCTTCTCAACATCCTGGCGCTCCCCCTCAAGATGCGCGACCTCGTCTTCCTGGGTCACATCGGCCGGGACTCGCCGTTGTCGGGGGTGGCCGGCGCCGGCGCGCTGTCGATCGCCTGCTACAGCGCGATCGTGGTCGCGTCCGTCGCCGTCGTGCTCTACCGCTACCGCTCGGTCGAGATGTGACCGACGTGGAGCAGGCGCCCGAGCGACGCGGCGGATCCCAGCTCTTCGCGCCGGTGGTGCCCGCACCGGCCCCGGACCGGCCCACGCCCGGCGACCCCGCCTTCGTCGACGACGCCACCGTCGTCGTCACGGACGCCTCCGTGTGGTTCGGGCAGAAGGTGGCGCTGTCGGACCTGGCGTGCTCCTTCGGGCCCGGCGTCACCGGCCTGCTCGGCCCCAACGGCGCGGGCAAGAGCACGCTGATGCGGGCGGTCACCGGGTTGGTCGGCGTCAACTCCGGCTCGGTGACCGTCGACGGCCGGGACCCGCGCCGCGACCGCGCCGTCCACCGTCGCATCGCCCTCGTGCCGGAGGACGAGGCAGTGCCCGGCAGCCTCACGGCGACGGATCTGGTTCGCTACGTGGCCGACCTCCACGGCGTGCGCGACGCCGGCGCCGCCGAACGGGCTCTGGCCGCGGTCGACATGCTGCCGGCGGCCGACCGCCGCCTGAGCGGGTTCAGCAAGGGCATGCGCCAACGAGCCAAGGTCGCCGCCGCCCTGGTCACCGATCCCGGGGTGCTCGTGCTCGATGAGCCCCTCAACGGCGCCGACCCGGTCCAGCGCGTGCACCTGATCGACCTGTTCCGCCGGTTGGGCGCCGAGGGCCGCACGGTGATCGTCAGCTCACACGTGCTGTCGGAAGTCGAGCGCCTCGCCGACCGGGTGCTGGTGCTGGTGCACGGCCGGCTGGCCGCCGCCGGCAATCACCGGGCCATCCGCGACGCCATGGACGACCGGCCCCGCCACGTCCTGGTGCGGGCGGACGACCCCCGGCGGTTGGCAGCCGCCCTCCTCGACGTCGACACCGTGGTCGGCGTCAGCCTGACCGACGCCGGCCTCGTGGTCACCACCAACCGGGCCGGTGACCTGGCCGTCGCCGTCGCCCCCGTCGCCCGCAAGCTCCGGGTGCGCCTGCGTGAGGTCCGGCCCCTCGACGACTCCCTCGAGAGCCTCTTCCGCGAGCTCGTGCGGTGAGCACGCCCACCCGCCCGCCCCGCACCACGTCGCCGCTCGTGGCGATCATCCGCTACACGCTGCGGGTGTGCGTGCCCCGCCAGCGGGCGTTGCTGTTCCTGCCGCTGGCCGGTGCGGTCCTCTTCGGCCTGCTCTCGCGCCTCTCCGACGAGGCGACGGTCACCGCGTTCGCCCAGGTGGGCGGGACCGCCGTTCACACCTTGATCCTGCCCATCACCTGCCTGGTCGTCGGCGACGCCCTGCTCGGCGCCGAGATCCGATCGGGCATCTTCGCCTTCACCTGGCTGAGCCCGGTGCCGTACTGGACGATCGTCGTGGGCCGGTGGATCGGCGGGTGCCTGATAGCGGCCGCCATCCTCGCCCCCGCCGTCGCGGCCGGCGCGCTGGTCGCCGGGGCCGCCGGAAGCGTGGCCGCAGCGATCGTCGCCGCGGTGACGGGCGCGGCCGCCTATCTCGCCCTGTTCCTCGCCATCGGCGCGACGTTCCAGCGGCCGGTGGTGTGGTCGCTGGCCTTCGTCCTCCTGGTCGAGCGCCTGCTCGGCGCCGGGCTGGCCGGCGTGGCCCAGCTGTCGCCGGGGTGGCTGGCGCAGGAGGTACTCGTCGGGGTCACCCACGCCGGCGTCGACCTGCAGCGCAAGGGCATCCCCCACGGGTGGGCGGCCGTCGGTCGGCTGGTGCTGGTGGCCGCGGTCGGGCTCGCCATCGCCACCCGCCGCCTCCGGCGCCTGAAGCCGGCGTCGGCCTCCGACTGAGGACGGCGCCGGCGTCCCCGCGGGCGCCAGGGCCGAGCGCCCGGGACTTCACGGGCTGCTCAGGTGAGGTTCCCTGTCAGCAGCAGGATGAGCAGGATGATCAGCAGGATCCCGCCCAGGCCGATGCCGCGGCTGCGGTACGCGCCTCCGCCGTACCCGAACCCGCCGCCGAAGGCCAGGACGATGAGGATGACGAGGAGGATGAGAAGGAGCATGTGTGCGTTGTCACCGTTGCGACAGGAACCGAAACGGGGTCCGGATTACACCGACTTGGCGGCGAGGGTGATCTCGCCCAGTTCGACCGTCGTCCGACGACGAGCTCGGCTCCGTAGAACAGAGGAAGCGCAAACTTGCCCGACGAGGTGGACCCATGAAGACCGACGTAGACGTCGCAGATGTCCTTGGTACCGAAGGCCTGGCCGGATGTGATCTCGTCCGCGCCCTCGAAGCCGACGAGCGCTTCCGGCGGGACACGTTCTTCGGCGCCATCCTCCACCCCGGGCGGACCTCGTTTCGGGAGACGTCGCCGACCGACAGCCTCCACGTCGTGATCCAGGGCACACAGGTCTCCGCCCACGTCGACGAGATCTCCCCGCTGGTGGCCCAGCCCGACGGATCTTTCCGCTACGCCTGGGGCCGCGTCGTCGCCCACAACCTGCTGGTGGTGGTGGGCGACCTGACCCGGCGCCTCCGGGGCCAGCAGGGCGTGCAGCGGTGCGACCTGCGCTGCGAGATCGAGTGGTTCGACGACGACGAGGCCGCTGAGCCGGAGCACGTGCACGGGGACGCCGTCGCGTAGTCGGACCGGCGTCCGGCCCTCCTAAGGTGGACCGATGGCCGAGATGACGAGCGAGGAGTGGCGGGCGTTCCTGACCGAACCGGCCCGCACGGCCAAGCTGGCCACCGTACGCGCCGACGGTCGCCCCCACGTCGCCCCGATCTGGTTCGTCCTCGACGGCGACACCGTCGTCTTCACCACGGGGGCGACCACGGTGAAGGGGCGGTCGATCCTCGCCGACCCACGCGTCGCCCTGTGCGTGGACGACGACCGGCCGCCGTTCTCCTTCGTGCTGATCGAGGGCCGGGCCGAGGTCGTCGTGGACGACCCGGACGCGCTGCTGCTGTGGGCGACCCGGCTCGGTGCCCGTTACATGGGCGCCGACCAGGCCGAGGCGTACGGCCGCCGCAACGCCGTCCCGGGAGAGCTGCTGGTCCGGGTCTCGCCGACCAGGGTCGTCGCCCACAAGAACATCGCCGACTGATTTCACTGAGGCTCTCCGCCGACTGGTTCGACTGCGGCTCTCCGCCGGCTGGTTCGACTGCGGCTCTCCGCCGACTGGTCCTTCCCGGCGTCTTACCCGGGCGGTTCGTGGGTAGAAGCGCTTCGGCGGAGACATGGCACGCTCGGACCACCCGGCCGGCCACACAACGAGGAGGACGCATGTACATCGGTCTGGGGACGCTGATCGTGATCATCATCATCGTGGTGCTGCTCGTACGGCGGTAGCGTCCCGGCGGGGGGCGCATGGACATCGTGATCGTCGGCGGCGGGCTGGCCGGGCTCACCGCCGCCCACGACCTGCACCGTGCCGGGATGGCGGTGGAGGTGCTCGAAGCCCGCGGCGCGGTGGGCGGGCGCATCCGGACCATCTCGCCCGAGGGCACGGCCGCGGGCGCCTGGTTCGACCTGGGGGCCACGTGGCACTGGTCGAACCAGCCCGCGGTCCGCGAGCTGGCGGCGGCGGTCGGACTCGAGGCGTTCCCCCAGTACCGCGACGGCGTGGCCATGGTCGAGGATCCGCCCTCTCGCGCGCCGCGCCCGGTGAGCCTGCCGCCGCCGTCACCGGCCGAGCTCCGCTTCGTCGGAGGTACCCAGGCGCTGTGCCAACGGCTGGCCGACCGGCTTCCGACCACCTCCGTCCGGCTGGACACCGAGGTGGTCGCCGTCGACGGCACGCACGGTGGCGGCGTGAAAGTGTCCGCACTCGACCCGACGGGCGACGCGTTCGACATCGGCGCCGACGCGGTGATCGTCGCCCTGCCTCCGCGACTGGCCAGCCAGGACATCGCCTTCACGCCGGCTCTGGCGCCCGAGTTGGTCCAGATCATGCAGGCCACACCGACCTGGATGGGCACCGCCGTCAAGTGCGTGGCCGTGTACGACGCCGCGTTCTGGCGGACCGCCGGACGGTCCGGGCTCGCCCTCAACCTGGGTGGGCCTCTGCTCGAGGTCCATGACGGCTGCACCGCCGACGGGTCCGCCGCCGCGCTGTGGGGCTTCCTCTCCGCCGACCACACCGTTCGCGACATCGATTTCGACGACCGCATCCAGTCGGTGTTCGAGCACCTCGGCCGCCTGTTCGGGGCCGACGCCGCCGATCCGGCGCAGTACTTCGAGCGCGACTGGTCGAACGACCCCTACACCAACGACGAGGTGCTGTGGCTCGGCGATCCGCTGGACTACGGGCACCCCGCCCTCTCCCAGCCGATCTTCGGCGGCCGACTGGTGTGGGCCGGAACGGAGACGGCCGACGTCGGCGGCGGCCACATGGAGGGTGCCGTCCGCTCCGGCCACCGGGCGGCGCGCCAGGTCCTGGACACCGCCGACCGCTGACCGCCGTCGGCGACCCCGTCAGGCGTGGAAGGCAGCCAGCCGGGCCGCTTCCTCGTCGACTTGCCTGCGCACCCGGACCGGCAGCGGCGCGAATGGGTGGACCTCGACCTCGCCCTTGTCCCACCGCCAGGTGCCGGCGACCGTCCCGTCGACCAGGAACGTGCACATCGAGTGCGGCGTCTTGGTGTTGAAGACCAGCGGCCGGTGCTCCTCGGCGACGATCCCCTTGCGCCTGGCGTGGACCAGCAGGCTGGCGTCCCAGGTGGGCAGGAACCGGACGGGGGCGGGCGTCGACGGATCGGGAAGCGGGCCGTCGGCGATGTCGTGGAGCGGCTGGCCGTCCTCGGCGGTGAACCGCCGCGGCGCCACGCGCTCCAAGGCGGCCAGCACCGCGGCGGTGGGCAAGCCGGCCCAGTCGGCGACCTCAGCCGCGGCGGCGGGGCCGAACCCGCGGAGGTACCGGGCGACGAGGTGGTCGGTCGCCGCCTCGACGCTGAGCGACCCGGGCGGCGGGCCGAGCCAGTCGTCGGCCGCGGCGTACAGGTCGGCCCGGCGGCGCTCCCACGTTCCCGACGGCGGGACCCGGACAAGGTCGATCCACAGGCCGACGCCGATGGAGCGGTCGCGGCCGACGAGCTGGTCCAACTCGCTGCGGCGGACAGGACCGTCCCGCAGGCGCTCGCGCACGACCGTCGCCGCCGCTTCCATGTCGGCCGCGGTGGCCGTGTGGCGGGTGGCACGCATCCAGAGCGCCCGGCGGGCGTCGCGCACGGCAAAGGCCAGCGGCCAGTAGTCGCCCGCCGACGCCAGGTGGATGGTGATCCGCATCATCGTGCCCTGGGCGACGGTCCGTCGTTCGAGCGCACCGGTCAGGTCGGCTCGCTGAAAGCCGGCCACACGGGACCAGAGGCCGACGTACATCGACGGCGCGTACTGGGCCTGCAGGCACCCCATGAGGTCGAGCGCGTCCGGCACCGCCACCTCGGCCCGATCGAGGAGCAGCTGGCGGGCCAGCAGGGCCCGGTTCAGCTGGCGCTCGGTCAGGACGGCCATGCTGCAGTGGCTAGCACGGGCTACGGCCGTTCCAGGCGATCAGCCGGTCGATCAGCGGGGCGTCCTCGGGGACCGGCACCGCGTCGGCGAACGGGTCGGCGAAGTTGCGCTGCGCAGGCGGCATCTCGGCCCGGACCGCCTCGAAGATCGCCCACCGCCCTTCGCCCGGCATGAACCGGATGCCGTCGAAAGCAAGCCCCAGGACCTTGGGATCCCATGCCGGGCGCTGGCCGGTGGCCGTCGCCAGGTCCCAGGTGTGGACGGTCACCTCGTTGAGGTAGCTGACCAGCGTCTTCGCACCGGTGTCCTCGGCCCACGGGAGACGCACGGTCCGAGTGAGGGCGACGTCGTCGGCCCAGGCCACCTCGACGTCGTGGGCCGCGGCCACCCACGCCTCCTGCCAACGGTCGCCGTGGACCGTCGCCAGCACGCCGGCGCCGAACGCGTCGTCGCCGCGACCGATGGCGGCGACCCGCCTCAGGACCACGACGAGGTGGCCGAGCAGGTCGCGGACGTCGAATTCCGCGCACGGCGTGGGGTTGGACAGCTGCTCCGGCACCACGCGCCCGATGACCGCGGTGGCAAGGGCGACGGCCTGGGCGAAGACGGCGCGAGGGTCGTCGGCGTCGAGCGGAGGCTCGGCCAGGGCGACCGGGGACGTGGGGTTTCCGTGGAGTGTCATGGGCGGATCATCCGCGGCTGAACCGGTCACCAAGTGGCCGGTTTCGGCGCGAAACTCCGGTACGTGCGTGCCGACCGCCTCGTCGCCATCCTGCTCATGCTGCAGTCGAAGGGACAGGTGACCGCGGCCGAGGTGGCCGTCGAGCTCGAGGTCTCCGAACGCACGGCCCGGCGCGACCTCGACGCCCTCGGCGTGGCCGGCCTGCCGATCTATTCCCAGCAGGGCCGCAACGGCGGCTGGCGCCTGGCCGGCGGAGGTCGCACCGATCTGAGCGGGCTCACCGCGCCCGAGGCCCGGGCCCTGTTCCTGGTGGCCGGCCCCGCGTCGGGGGCCACCCCGGAGATGAAGGCTGCGCTGCGCAAGCTGGTCCGGGCGTTGCCCGAGTCCTTTCGCAGCTCGGCCGAGGCGGCGTCGACCGCCGTCGTGGTGGACCCGGCCGGCTGGGACCGGCCCGCCCGCCGGATGCGCACCCCGCCGCTGCTCGACGCCGTGCAGCAGGCCGTCGTCGAGGGCCGGCAGGTGACGTTGGGGTACACCGCCCGCGACCGGGCGGCCACCACCCGCGTCGTCCATCCCCTGGGGCTGGCCGCCAAGGGGCCGGCCTGGTACCTGGTGGCCGACACCGCCGCCGGCCTCCGGACGTTCCGGGTCGACCGGATGACGTCGGTCGACCCGACCGGCGACCCGGTCGTGCGCCCGCAGCACTTCGACCTGGCCGAGGCGTGGCGCCTCGTCACCGACGAGGTCGACCGGCGGCGGGCACCGGTGGAGGCCTCCGCGCTGGTCCAGCCCCACGCGGTCTGGTGGTGCCGGTCGATCTTCGGCCAACGGATGCGGATCGGCCCCACCGGCGACGACGGACGGGTCGAGGTGGAGCTGCGGGGCCACAACGCGCGCTCGCTCGCGGCCGAGGTGGCCGGGCTCGGCGGCACCGTCGAGGTCCTCGGCCCGCCGGAGGTCCGCCGGCACCTGGCCGACGTCGCCGCCGAACTGGCCGCGCTGTACGCCGACGCGCCTACGTTGCCGGCATGAAGAAGCTGGCCGACTACGGCGTCGACGACCATCCGGGCGACGACGAGGAGCGGCCGCCGACGGCGTGGTCCGTGGCCGCGCTGGACGACTGTGAACCGTGCGACGGCCTGCGCGTCGAGCTCACCGTCGAGGAGCAGGGTCAGGCGGGGCGGGGCGTCGTCGCCCACCTGGCGCCGGCGACGGCCCGCCGCCTGCGGGCTGCGCTGGCCACCGCCCTGCGCGACATCGGCGAGCCGACCTGAGGGTCAGGCCAGGCGGGTGAGCTCGACGTGCACGCCCAGCGACTTGGCCGGCCCCCCGTGGAAGATCCCGTTCAACGGGGCCAGGTCGGCGTAGTCCCGGGCCCGGCCCACCACGACATGGCGCTCGCCCACCGGGCCTCCGTTGGTCGGGTCGAGGGACACCCAGTCGCCCACCCACGCCTCCACCCAGGCGTGGCTCTGGCCGGCCACGGGCCGGCCCGGCTCAGCCGTGGCGGAGGGATGGAGGTACCCGGACACGTAGCGGGCAGGGATGCCCCGGGACCGGAGCAGGGCCAGGGCGACGTGGGTGAAGTCCTGGCAGACGCCGGCGCCGATGCGCAGGGCGTCGGAGGAGGTGGTCGACACCGTCGTGGACCCCCGCTCGTAGCGGAGGTGGCTGCGTACCGTGGCCACGATGTCGTCGCAGGCGGCGAGCGGGTCGAGCCCGGGGTCGAGCTCGGCCGCGGCGGCGGCCACGCCGTCGTCGTCGAGCGGCACGTACCGGCTGGGGCTCAGCAGCTCGGCGTACTGGTCCCGGAACCCGGGCTCAGCGAGGTCGGCCCAGGTCACCGGCGTCGCCGGAGGTGCCACCGGCGCGCTGGTCTCCACCACCGACGACCCGGTGATCACCAGCTCCTCGTGGGCGACGTGGAGGTCGAACGAGTGCACGAGCGTCCCCCACCAATCCCAGTAGCGGTAGACGGCGGCCGGAGGCGATACGTCGACGGTGGACTCGAGCGCGAGCTGGCGGTCGCTCGAGATGGGCGTGATCCGCGCCTCGTTGTACGACGAGGTGACCGGCCGCTCGTACTCGTGGGTGGTGACGTGGCGGATCCCGATGCGCCACGTCATTACTGGCGCCCTCCGGCGACTTCCAGGTTCCACTCCACCGGCGCGCTCTGGCGGAAGAAGCGCCCGGCCACCTCGTCGCCGGCCTCCGAACAGGCCGCTTGCAGCGAGCGCAGGTAGGCCGGCAGATCGGCGATCAGCTCGTGCACCCGGCGGAACTCGAGCTCGGTGCGGGCCCGGCCGAGGATCCGGCGGGCTTCGTCGTCCAGGCCGGCCCGGCCGGTCCCGGGTTCCAGCGCAGCGAGGCACTCCTCGGCCTGGCCCAGCGCGTGAAAGGCCGAACGGGGGAAGAGGCGGTCGAGGAGCAGGAACTCGGCGACGAGGTCGGGCTCGATCCGGCGGCGGTAGGTCCGCAGGAAGGCCTCGTGGGCCGAGCACGACCGCAACGTCGTCACCCACTCCGACGGTCCCGCGCTGTCGCCGAAGCTGGCGGCCAGGAGCCGGGCGGTCATGTCCACCCGCTCGAGGCTGCGGCCGAGGACGAGGAAGCGCCACCCGTCGTCGCGGCTCATGGTCGAGTCGGCCAGGCCGGCCAGAATGGCGGCCCGCTCCTTCACGTAGGCGAAGAAGGCGTGGGGCGACCCGCCGACCACCCGGGCGATGACCCCGGGCAAGCCGTTGTACGTGGCGTTGAGGCACTCCCAAATCTCCGAGGAGATCGAATCTCGGGCACTCCGTGCGTTCTCCCGGGCCGCCACGAGGGCCCCGGCGATCGAGGTGGTGCTTGCGGTGTCGAAACCGAGGACGTCGATGAGCGCCGCGGTGTCCAGGGGCTCGGGAGGCGGGCGCAGGCCCATCACCGCCAGCAGGCCCCGGCAGGCCGCGTCCTCCTCCACGGTGGGATCCTCCAAGCTGCGGTGGACGTGCACGTCGAGGATGCGGGCGGTGTCCTCGGCCCGCTCGACGTAGCGCCCGACCCAGTAGAGCGACTCGGCGATCCGGCTCAGCATTGCTGCTGCTGGGCCGCCTGGGCGACGGCCGGTCCGGGGTCGAGCGGGGCACCGGCGGCGACGGGAGCCAACACCCGCGGCGGGGCGGGACGGGCCTGCCCGCGCGGCGGGCGGGCGGCACTCGGGTCGGCCAGGACCCACGTGTCCTTGGAGCCGCCGCCCTGGCTCGAGTTGACGACCAAGCTGCCCTCCGGCAGCGCCACGCGGGTCAGGCCACCGGTGACGACCCACACCCGCTCGCCGTCGTTGACCGCGAAGGGCCGCAGGTCGACGTGGCGGGGCAGGAGGCGGTCGCCGATCTGGGTGGGTGAGGTGGAGAGCTGGACGACCTCCTGGGCGATCCAGCCGCGGGGGTCGGCCGAGAGCACGTCGCGCATGCGGTCGAGCTCCTGGCGGGTGGCGGCGGGGCCGATGACCAGCCCGTAGCCGCCCGAGCCGGCGACCGGCTTCATCACCAGCTCCTGGAGCCGCCCAAGGGCGGCCTCGAGCTGGTCGGGCTCCTCGAGGCGGTACGTGTCGACGTTGGCCAGGATCGGATCCTCGTCGAGGTAGTACCGGATGATGGCGGGGACGTAGGTGTACAGCAGCTTGTCGTCGGCCACGCCGTTGCCGACCGCGTTGGCGATGGTGAGGTTGCCGGCCCGGGCCGCGTTGACGATGCCCGGGCAGCCCACGACGGAGTCGGCCCGGAACTGCAGCGGGTCCAGGAAGTCGTCGTCCACCCGCCGGTAGACGACGTCCACCCGCTGCTCCCCCTCGGTGCTGCGCATGTAGACGACGTTGCCCCGGCACACCAGGTCGCGGCCCTCGACGAGCTCGACCCCCATCTGGCGGGCCAGGAAGGCATGTTCGAAGTAGGCCGAGTTGTAGACGCCGGGCGTGAGCACCACGACGGTGGGGTCGGCCACACCCTCGGGCGTCGCCGCCCGCAGCGCCTCCAGGAGGCGGGCCGGGTAGCTGTCGACGGGGCGGACACGGTGGCTGGCGAACAGCTCGGGAAAGACGCGGGCCATGGTCCGGCGGTTCTCGATGACGTAGGAGATCCCCGACGGTGTCCGCAGGTTGTCCTCGAGCACCCTGAACTTGCCGTCGGCGCCGCGGACGAGGTCGATCCCGGCGACGAGCACGCGCACGCCGTTGGCCGGCTCGATTCCCGCCGCCTCACGGTGGAAGTGCTCGCAGCTCGTGACCAGGCGGTGCGGGACGATCCCGTCGTCGAGGATGCGGCCCAGCCCGTACACGTCTGCGAGGAAGGCTTCCAGGGCCCGGACGCGCTGGTCCACGCCGGCTTCGATGGTCGGCCACACGTTGGCCGAGAGGATCCGGGGGACGAGATCGAGCGGGAACGGTCGCTCCTCGCCGGAGTGGGAGAAGGTGATCCCCTGGTCGCGGAAGGCGTGGTCGCGAGCCGCGCACCGGCTGGCGAAGTCGTCCGCGGAGAGCGACTGGAGCACGTCGTAGAGGGCGGCGTAGGGCGCCCGCGGCTTGCCCGCGGCGTCGAACATCTCGTCCCACCCGGCGCCGACCGGGTAGTCGTCCATGAAGTCGCCCACCCGACCATCTTGTCCCAGGCAGGTTTCCGACAGGTTACGGATTCAACTCCAGTGCCGAAAACCGCGAGACTGCAGCACATGACCCTCGTGCACCGCGTGCTGTTCCCGCACCCCATCGCCGACCTCGACGAGTTCCTGGCCCGCGGCGGCGGCCAGGGCCTGGAGGCGGCGCGCGAGGTGGAGCCCCAGGCCCTGATCGCCGAGGTCCTGGCCGCCGGCCTGCGGGGGCGGGGCGGGGCCGGGTTTCCCACCGGGATCAAGTGGCAGACCGTGTCCGACAACCGGTCGCCGGTGCTGCCCACGACGGTCGTCATCAACGGCGCGGAGGGCGAGCCCGGGACGTTCAAGGACCGGACCATCCTGCGCAACAACCCCTACGAGGTGGTCGAGGGGGCCCTGATCGCGGCACGGGCGGTCGGCGCCGCCCACATCATCTTCGGGCTGAAGAAGTCGTTCGGCGAAGAGGTTGGCCGGGTGCGGCGCGCCGTCGACGAGGTCGTCGCCGCGGGCTGGGCGCAGGGCGTCGACTTCGAGGTCTTCGAGGGGCCGAACGAGTACCTCTACGGCGAGGAGACGGCGCTGCTGGAGACGATCGACGGGCGCTATCCCTTTCCCCGCATCGCCCCCCCGTTCCGCCGTGGCGTCACCGAGGTGGTCGAGACGCAGGCCGACGTCGGCACCGGGAGCGGGTACTCGGCCCACGTGGAGATGGCCGGCACCGGAGGGACGGAGGCGCCGCCCACCCTCGTCGACAACGTGGAGACCCTGGCCAACGTGCCCCGCATCATCTCGCGGGGCGCAGACTGGTTCCGCACCGAGGGCACGGAGAAGTCGCCCGGCACGATCGTGTGCACGGTGACGGGCAGCACCCAGCGCCACGGCGTCGGCGAGGTGATCATGGGCACGCCGCTGCGCGAGGTGATCGAGGAGATCGGCGGCGGCGTGGCACCCGGCCGGCGGGTCAAGGCCGTCCTG
>DATASA010000192.1:0-9208 GCA_036269435.1 Acidimicrobiales bacterium
TCTCGACCTCGGCGATCATCCAGCTCGTCGAGGGATCCAACCCGGGGAAGTCGATGCCCGCGGCCTTGCGGATCAGGCTGCGCCCTCCGTCGCACCCGACGAGGTACCCGGCTCGCAGCGACGTGTCGTCGGAGCGGTCACCGGACAGCTCGACGTCGACGCCGGTGTCGCCCTGCGCGAAGCCCACCACCTCGCGCCGACGAAGGATCGGAACCCCGAGCTCCTCGACCCAGGCCGCGAGGATGCGCTCGAAGTGGCTCTGCCAGAGGGCAAGGAGGTAGTTGTGCCGGGTGGGGAAGTCGCTGATGTCCAAGCGGATGTGGGCGTAGCCCGTGGTCGGATGTGTCTGTCCCGCCGAAAGGAATCGATCGGCGACGCCACGCTGATCGAGCACCTCGATGGTGCGGGAGTGAAGACCGCCGGCGCGTGATCCGTCGAGATCCTGGGTGGCCCGCCGTTCGACGATGACGACGTCGGTCCCGGCGAGGGCCAGCTCGGCCGCCACCATCAGCCCGGTCGGACCGCCGCCTGCGACCACCACGGCATGCTCGGTCATCGCCCCTCTCCGGCGAACGCTGTACCGCACGGCGCGCCGACCCCGCTCGCCCGCGCCTTGCCCGCCGACTCCTCGTCTGCCGAAAGCGACATGCGCATCCCACCACTCCTCGATCATCGGTACCGGCCGGAACCGGCTCACGGACCGGTCATGGTGAGCACGTTTCGGCCGCTTGCGGCAAGCCCCCTCCCTCGCGTTATGTTGTTGATGGCGGGGAAGCGTGACCAGCTCCCAACCCGGTTCCTGGACCGGGTGGCGACATCGGCGGAGGTCCGACGCCGCTGGATCCGGCACGAGCCCGAGGCGGCCCGTCGCCGTCCCACCGGCGTTCGTTACGCTGTCAGGATCCCGTCAGGTTCGGGCCCGCGCTTGGAGATGCATGGTTGGTGGGGAAGCCGATCCGGTGGTGTGGGCCGTCGCCGGTTGCCTGTTCGAAATCTCGGTTCCCGAGATCGGTGGGACGTCGTGGACGTGGGTCGACCCGCAACCCGAGGTGACGCTGCTCAGCGACTCTGTCCGCGCCGACGGGCACCACTTCCGCTTCCGGGCCGAGGCCGCGGCCGCCGTCGCCGGAGAGGTCAGGCTGCGCTTCCGCAGCCGCAACGCGGTACAGGCGGTGGTGATGCGCGTCGTGGTCGTCCGCGTCGCTCCGGAGTGCGACGCCGCCGAACTGGCGACCTAGGACCGGAACTGTCTCACCCTGCTGGGAGAATCGTAGACGTGGCAAGCGTCGACGGTGCTCGGGACTTCGCCGGAACGGCACGCCGCCTGGCCGGCGCGGCGCGGGCCAGGGGCCTGGCCGCGCCCGGGTTCCGCACGCCGCCGCGCCAGGTGGGCTGCAACCGAACGATCCGCCGGTATCCCGACGGCAGCGCGCTGGTGGCGGTGGCCGTGCGCGGCCGGCTGTGGGACGACGCGGTCGACGACATGATCGCCGGCGTCCTCGCCCTGAACGACCTGCACGGGGCGGCTGCGGCCGAGGTCCGGCTGGGGCTCTGGCACGATCTGGCGCCCGTAGCGGCCGGCGTGTCGTCGGCCGCCTGATCCGGACCCGCGGTCGGTAGCCTCACGGCATGACAACCCTCGTCGGCGACGACGACGCCCAGGTCTGGGCCATCGGGGACCTCAACCGGCGGGCCCGGCTGGCCGTCGTGCGGGAGTTCCGGGGCCAGGTCCGGGTGGGCGGGGAGCTGACCCGCCTGGACGACCGTCGGGGCAACCGGTTCATGGAGCTGGTCGAACGGGGTGGCGGGCGCGACGGTCGGGACGCCCACCTCCAGGCCTTCTGCTCGGCCACCAAATGGGCCCGCCTCCAACGCAAGCTGGCCGAGGCGGGGATCAACCTCCAGCCCGGGCAGCGGCTGGTGATCGTCGGCAACCTGGAGGTCGGCGACCGCGGCAACCTCACCCTGACGGTGGACGACGTCGACGTCGCCGCCCTCATCGGCGAGCGCCTGCGGGCCCGCCGCCGGCTGGTGCAGCGCCTGATCGACGACGACCTGTTCGACGCGAACCGTCGCCTTCCCGCCCCGGCCCTGCCGCTGCGCATCGGCCTGGTGGCCAGCGGTGGGAGCGACGGTCACCGGGACCTCATCCGCCAATTGGAGAGCAGCGGATTCGCATTCTCCGTCACCCTTCAGACCGTTCCGGTCGAAGGCCCGTTGGCGCCCCGTGCCATCCGGGCCGCGCTGGCCACGTTCGGCTCGGACGACACCGACGTCGCCGTCATCGTTCGCGGCGGTGGGGCGAAAGCGTCGCTCGACGTGTTCGACGCGGCGTTGGTCGCCCACGCCATCGCCACCGCAGCGATCCCGATATGGACCGGCATCGGCCACGCCGGGGACCGGACCGTGGCCGACGAGGTGGCCCACCGGTGCTGCGCGACACCGTCGATGGTGGGCCAGGCCCTGGTCGCCGAGGTGGCCGGCGCGCTCGACACGGTGGCCCGAGCCGTGGCTCGCATCGGCCGCCAGGTGGACGCCAACCTGGCCCGGGCCGCCCACGACGTCGACGGGAGATGGCGGTCCGTCTCCACGTTGGCCAGGTCCCAGTTGGCCCGCCACGAGGAGACCCGCGCCCGTGCCGCCGCCGACGTCCGACGGGGCGCGGTGCGGGGCCTCGAGGCACGTTCCGGGCACCTCACCGTGGCGGCCGACCGGATGCGGGCGTCGGGTGGCGCCGCGGTCCGGGAGGCCGAGCGTCGCCTCGGCGGCCTGTCGCTCGATACGCGGGCTGCGGCGGGGCGCAGGTGCGGCGAGTCGTCGGCCGACCTCGCCGGTGCGGCGACGGCCCTGTCGACCGCAGCCGCGGCGGCGGTCCGTGTCGCGAGCGAGCCCCTCGAGCGGGCGGGCGCACTTCTCAGCCGCTCGCGGTTCGAGGCGGTGCTCGACGCGCAGTCGACCGTCGTGCGCGCCGCCGGCGCCCGGATCGGCCGTGACGTCCGTCGCCAGCTGTCGCTCGACGCCGACCGCACCGCCTCACGACGGGCCGTCGTCGAGGCCTACGACCCGCGCCGCCAGCTCGGCCGGGGTTGGACTCTGACGTACACGGTCGACGGCCGCCTGGTCCGGCGCGCCGCCGGCCTGTCCGAAGGCGACACGCTCGTCACGACGTTCGCCGACGGCTCGGCCACCTCCACCGTCACCCGCCTGGCGTCCGACGACCACGACGCGGAGGGCACCCGTGACTGACACGCCGCCCGAACAGCTGTCGTACGCCCAGGCCGTCGACGAGCTGAACGGGATCATCGTCGAGCTGGACAACGGCCTGGTCGACGTCGACGCACTGACCGTCCGGTTCCAGCGGGCCATCGACATCATGGAGGACCTCGACGGTCGCATCCGCCGGGCCCGCGCCAAGGTCGACGAGCTCGCCCCCCGCCTCGACGCGTTGGGCAACGCCGGAGCCGACTCCCCCCCAGGGCCGCCGCCGAACTACGGCGACGAGCCCTTCTGAGCGTCGGTCAGGTCCCGCTGCCGCTCGGGAACCTCGCGCGGCGGACCTCTTCGCAGGTGGGGCAGACGGGGTATCGCTTCGGGTCCCGACTCGGCGTCCAGACCTTCCCGCAGAGGGCGACGACCGGGCTGCCGGTGACGAGTGCCTCGGTCACCGCGCTGGCCGGCAGGACCCAGTGGGCGAACCGCTCGTGGTCGCCGTCCTCGGTCGTCGGTACCGCTCGCTGGTCGACGTCGACATCGAGCTCGCTCATCCACCCATTCTGCCTCCACATGTCACCCCTCGGTGCGCCGAGGTGGGTCAGGCGGGATACGCGTCGATCTCGGTGGCCTTGACCGAGATCCACACCGGTGCGCCGTCGGCCAGGCCGACCTCGCCTGCGCCGGCGACGGTGACTTCGGCGACGACCGGCGGCGTGGCGTCGACACGAACCCGGAGGCGGTCGCCCACCGGCTCGACCGACGCGACCCGCCCCGGCCACACGTTGCGGGCCGAGCCCTCCGGTCGGTCGCGGTGCAGCGCGACGGCCCGCGGATGCACGACTGCGAACACCGGTCCGGCCCGTCCTGGTTCGGCCAGGACCAGGGTCCCGCCACCGTCCAGGACGACCCGGCCGCTGGGGTCGACCGTCCCGCCGAACAGGTTGATGCCGGCCAGCTCGGCCACCCACCGGGTCCGCGGCCGGGCGGTGATCTCGGCCGGCGTACCGGTCTGGGCGACGCGGCCACGGTCCAGGACGATCACGTGGTCGGCGAGCAGCGCGGCGTCGACCGGGTCGTGGGTCACGAGGACGCGCACGCCCGCGCACCTCGAAAGGTGGGCCCGCAGCTCACGACGGACCTCGTTGCGGGTGGTGGCGTCGAGGGCGGCGAGGGGCTCGTCGAGCAACAGGAGGACCGGCTCCAGGGCGAGGGCCCGGGCCAACGCGACCCGCTGGGCCTGCCCGCCCGACAGCTCGGCCGGGCGAGCGCGCGCCCGGCCGGCGAGGCCGACCCTGTCCAGCCAGTCGCCGGCGATGGCCTGGGCGGCGCGGCGACGGTGGCCGCGACTGCGCAGCCCGAAGGCCACGTTGTCGCGGGCGTCGAGGTGGGGGAACAAGAGGTTGTCCTGGAAGACGACGCCGATGGGCCGCCCTTCCGGCGGCACGTACGTGCCGGTCGAGGGCTCGTCCAGGACGGCGCCGTCCAGGTCGATGCGGCCGCGCGACAACGCCCGCAGGCCGGCCAGGGATCGGAGCAGGGTCGTCTTGCCTGCCCCGTTCGGGCCGACGATGGCCGTCGTGCGGCCCGGCTCGACGGTCAACGCCACGTCCAGGGTGAACCCGTCGAGGTCCACGCCGACCTCGGCGCTGAGGGTCACCGGGCGGTCAGCCAGCGGTCGCGCAGGCCGACCAGCACCACCAGGGAGATCGCCAGCAGGATGAGCGACAGCACGACTGCGGCGTCGGGGTTCGAGCCCTCGAGCTTGACGTAGACGAACAGCGGCAACGTCTGGGTGGTGCCCTGGAGGTTTCCGGCGAAGGTGATCGTCGCCCCGAACTCACCCAGGGCGCGAGCCCAGCACAGCACCGTCCCGGCCAGGAGCGACGGGGCCACCAGCGGCAGGGTCACCCGGCGGAAGACGCCGAACCGTCCCGCGCCGAGCGTGCGGGCCGCGTCCTCCAGCCGGCGGTCGGCGTTGCGAAAGGCCGCTTCGAGGGTCAGGACGAGGAAGGGCATGGCCACGAACGTCTCGGCGACCACCGCGCCCGCGGTCGTGAACGGCAGGTGCACGCCGATCCGGCCGAGCTGGCCGCCGACGACCCCGCGCCGGCCGAACGCCAGGAGCAACGCCACGCCGCCGACGACCGGCGGCAGGACCAGGGGGAGGGTGGTGAGGGCGCGGACGACCCGCTTGCCGGGGTAGTCGACCCGCGCCTGCACCCAGGCCAGCGGCACGCCCAGGGCGAGGGCGACGGCGGTGGCGGCCAGCGAGGTGACCAGCGACAACCGCAGCGCGTCACGCGCCGGCCCGCTGCGCAGCTCGCCCCACGCCGCCGACCACGGCGCCCGCCACACCAGTCCTGCGAGGGGCAGGGCGAAGAGCAGCGCACCGACCGCGGCCACGAGAACCGGAACGACCGGGGGGCGGTCCGGTATCCCCGAGGTGGCCCGCCGCCCGGCGCGGGTGCGGCGCACCCGGGTGGCCACCGGCCTACCCGGCGACGATCTCGACGACCACGCTCGTCGACTTCACCGCGGCGACAGCCAGGACGCCGGGCGCAAGGCCGAGCTCGTCCGCCGCCTCCCGCGTCATCAGCGACACCACCCGGTGCGGCCCGGCCTGGATCTCGACCTGGGCGGCGACGGTGTCCTTGACCACCCGGGTGACGATGCCGGGGAACCGGTTGCGGGCCGAGCGACCGACGACGACGTCGGGCTCCTGGTCGTGCTCCTCGCCCAGGCGGACCGCGAACCGGGCCAGCGCCTCACCGTCGACGAGCCGGCGGCCGCCCTCACCGCGGACGGCGTCCAGGCGGCCGGCGTCGACCCAGCGCCGGACCGTGTCCACGCTGACCCCGAGCAGCTCGGCGGCCTGGCCGATCCTGTAGGCCGGCATGCGACTAGGTGGGGGCGGCAAAGCCGCGCCGCCGCAAGGCGTCCTGCCCCGCGCCGTGGACGACGACGTCGAGGAAGGCCGCGGCCGCGGCAGGATCCTTCGACGCCCTGACCACCGCGATCGGGTACTCGGCGACGACGTTCTGGGAGTCGGGAATGGGCACGCCTTGGCCTTTTGCGCCGGCGGCCTGCACGTCGCTCACGTACACGACCGCCACGTCGGCCTCGCCACTGGTCACCTTGGCCACCGCCGCCTTCACGTCGACCTCCTTGGACACCGGCCGAACGGCCACGCCGGCGGCCTCCAGCGCCTGAGCGGCGTACTTGCCGGCGGGCACCGTTTCGTCGCCGAGGACCAACTTGAGGTCGGGACGGGCCAGATCGGCGAGGGTGGCCACGTGCTTGGGGTTCCCCGGCGCTACGAGGATCTCCAGGGCGTTGCGTGCGAAGGTCACCGGGGTATCGACCAGCCCGGCGTCGACCAGCTTCTGCATCGACGCAGTGTCTGCGGTGGCGACCACGTCGGCCGGCGCGCCCTGCTGGATCTCGGCGACGAGCGCTCCGGAGCCGGCGAAGTCATAGGTGAGAAACAGCGCGGGATCGGAAGTGCGGAGTCCCGCCTGCACGTCCTGGAACGCCTCGGTCAGCGACGCGGCGGCGAAGACCGTGACCGACCCGGTGGCTCGGACCGCGGGGGCCGACGGAGGGGTCGGCGTCGTCGCCGATCCGCACCCGGTGAGCGCCACGAGCGCGAGCGCCACCCCTGCGGTCATGGTCGATATCCGGCGGCGAGGAATCGTGGGCAGAGGCCGGACTCTAGCCGCAGATGCTGGCTTCGGTGGCGCCGACAGGCCGCAAACGCCAACCTTCAGCGCTTGGAAACCCGGAACGTGCGACGGCGCGCCGCGCCCGTCGTCGCCAGACGCGGCCGCAACCGTCTTCGCTCTGCCGGTCGCACCCGTCCGGCCGGTGACCGCGGCCCGTCCGGTCGCGACGCCGCCGGCGGCCTACGCTCCGCCGATCACCGCGCCCGCCGCCCAGCCGCCGCACGCACCGACCGCGGCCCGATGACGTCCACGCCCCGGTACGTCGAGTTCTCGCCCGAGCACGTCGACGAGGTCGTCGCGGCCATGTCGACCATGACCGAGGCTCACGGCGGCTGGGTCAACTTCGAGCCTTCGATCCCGGTGGAGGACGTCCCGGCGTCGTCGAGCGGCGTGTTCTCGCTGTTCTCCGGGCGGGGCCCGGCGGTCCCCCTGGGCACGTGGACGCCGCCGTCGGCGCCCCGACGCGGGCGGGGCGAACCGGCCATGCTCGGGCTCCAGCACGGCGCCGGAACCCGGGTGAAGGCCCAGCTGGCCGAGCGGGGCCACCCGGTCCCGGAGGGCTGGGTCGTCGTCCAGGACTACGCCAAGAAGGGGCTCGTGGTCGCCGTGCCGCCGACGGCGGACCACGCCGAGGTCGTCCGCTGGCTCCTGCGGGCGGCGGGGTTGTTGTCGGCCATCCCCCTCACCGGGTGGCGGGCCGCGGTCTACGAGCCGCGCTCCGCGGTCCCGTAGGCTGCCCGCGTGGCAGATCGGGTTCTGAGCGGCCGCTACCGCATTGACCGCCACCTCGCCCGAGGCGGCATGGCCGAGGTCTACATCGCCCAGGACGAGCTGCTGAGCCGCGCCGTGGCGGTCAAGATCCTGTTCCCGGAACTGGCCCAGGACGACCAGTTCGTCGAGCGCTTCCGCCGTGAGGCCCGGGCCGCGGCCAGCCTGAACCACCACAACATCGTGTCGGTCTACGACTTCGGCGAGGCGGAGGACTCCTGGTTCATCGTGATGGAGTACGTCGACGGGCCGACGCTGCGCGACATCATCCGCGCCGACGGTCCCATGGACCCGGCCAAGGCGACCGAGATCGCCGGCGAAGTAGCCGCCGCCCTGGCCGCGGCCCACGCCCGCGGGATCGTGCACCGCGACGTCAAGCCGGCCAACGTCCTCATCGCGTCCGCCGCCGGCACGGTCAAGGTGGCCGACTTCGGGATCGCCCGCGCCGCCAACGCCCGCCAGGCTCTGACGATGCCTGGCACGGTGCTCGGCACGGCGACGTACCTGTCCCCGGAGCAGGCGCAGGGCGCCGCCGTCGACCATCGCACCGACATCTACTCGCTCGGCATGGTGCTTTACGAGATGCTGGCCGGGCGGCCGCCATTCACCGGCGACTCGCCGGTGGCGGTGGCCTACCAGTCGGTCCGCGAGACCCCGCCGCCCCCGTCGACCCACAACGCCCGGGTCCGCCCGGCGCTCGACGCGGTGGTCATGAAGGCCATGGCCAAGGACCCCGCCGGCCGCCAGCAGTCGGCCGAGGAGCTGCGGGGCGAGCTGCTGGACGCCAGCCGCGCCGTCGACCCTGAAGCCACCGTGGCCATCGTCCCTCCGGTCGTCGAGCCGACCGCGGTGGTGGCTGCCGGCGCTCCTACGTCCGTCCTGGCGTCACCTGCGCCGGAGACCGCCGTCGCGCCGCCGCCGGTCGTGCGCCGCTCGGCCGGCGCAGCCGTGGCACCGGAGGTCTACCGCCGGCGCCGGCTCGGGGTCATCGTCGGCTTGGCAGCGGTCGCCATCCTGATCATCCTCATCCTCGCCCTGGCCAACAAGGGGGGCGGTTCCGGCACCGTGGCCGTCCCCAACGTCGTCGGCAGCAGCCTGGCCGATGCGATGACGTCGCTGACCGGGGCCGGGCTCAAGGGCGTGGCGCCGTCGGGGGCCGACGCCGCCGACATGGTGACCGGGCAGGACCCGGCGGCGAACGCGAAGGTCAGCCGGAACTCCTCCGTCCAGTTGGTCGTGGCCGCGGCCACGTCGACCACCGCGTCGACTGCGGCGACGACCGCCCCGCCGGTCACCACGGCGACGACGCGCCCGGCGACGACGACGACGGCCACGCAAGCGCCCACCACCACTGCCGCGCCGGCCACCACCGTCGCCCCGACCACGGTGGCACCCACCACGTCGATCGTGGTGTCCACCAGCGTGGTCGTGACCACGACGACCCGCTGACGCCCCCGCCGGGTTGACCGCCGGCTCGGCGCGGGTAGGAACTCCTCCGTCGCACG
>DATASA010000193.1:0-2880 GCA_036269435.1 Acidimicrobiales bacterium
ACCTTCAGGCTGGCGACCGACGGGATCAGCCGCTCGGCCACCGCCATGACCGTCCGGGAGTACGCGTCCAGGACGTCCGCCTCGTCGGAGACGGCGATGCCCTCGTCGACCATCACGGCTACGCCGACCCTTCCTCGCGCGTCCCGCCGCCGCCGAACGTGACGCTGACGGCCAGCTCCTCCGCGCCCCGGACCACGGTGAGGGCCAGGCTGGCGCCCGAACCCAGCCCGTCGATGGCCTGGTACAGGTCGTCGATGGTGGTCACCGCGTTGCCGGCGGCTTCGACCACGAGGTCGCCGCGGCGCAGGCCGGCGTCGGCGGCCGGGCTGGCGTCCTCGACCTCCTGGATCAGCACGCCGTCGCGGTCGGGAAGCCCGGCGGCGCGGCGGATCTGGCGGGCCGCCCGGCCGGGGACGAGGCCCACGCCCAGGTGGGGGCGGGCGGGGGACTCGCCCCGGCTGAGGGCGTCGACCCGGCGACGCAGGTCCTCGTCGGCGGGGAGGGCGGCGTAGAAGCCCTCGCCCAGTCGGTTGGTGTTGAGGCCGACCAGCCGGCCGGTGGCGTCGACCAGCGGGCCGCCCGAGCTGCCCTTGACCATCGGTGCGGTGTGCTCGATCGTGCCGGTGACCCGCCGGCCGCGGGGGCCGCGGAACGTGCGGCCGACGGCCGCCACCGCGCCGAGGGTGACCCGCAGCCCCCGGCCGCCCGGGTTGGCCACCGCGAACACCGGCGAGCCGATGCGGGCGGCGCCGTCGGCACCGGCCCACTCGACCGGCGTGACCCCCGCGGTGTCGACCGCGATCGTGGCCAGGTCGCCGTCGACGTCGTGGCCCGACACCTGCCCCTCGACGGTCCGGCCGTCGGCGAAGATCAGCGTCACACCGGGATCCGACACGTTGTGGGCGTTGGTCAGCACGACGCCCTCGGCCACGACCACGCCCGACCCGAGCCCCCAACCCTGCCCGATGCCGACGACCGCAGGCCCGACCCGGTCGGCCACACCTGTCGTCGCCGCCTCCAGCTCCTCCAGAACTCCTGCCATGATGCCTGCCTCCTCGGGCGAAGTAACTTGTCGATTGCAAGTTACTAGTCGCAACGCACTTCGGCAACGTCAGGCAGGATGTTTTTTCATGGCCGAACCTTCCGATCCACCGTCGCCCCTCGAAGAGGCGGTGGCGCGCGTCGGGGACCGGTGGGCCCTGCTGATCGTGTCCGCGCTCCTCGACGGCCCCCGGCGGTTCAACGACCTGCAGGCCGACGTCGGCGGCATCGCCCCCAACGTGCTGACGCAGCGGCTCCGCAGCCTCGAGCAACACGGCGTGGTCGTGGCCAACCCCTACTCCCGGCGCCCGCCCCGGTTCGTGTACCAGCTCACCGCGGCAGGGGCCGAGCTGGCCGGGGCGCTGCGCCTGCTGGCCCAGTGGGGTGCGGGCCAGTCGCCCGACTCGGTCGAGCCGCTCCGCCACCCGGCGTGCGGGACACCCATGGAGGCCCGCTGGTACTGCCCGACGTGCGGGGTGGTCGAGGGCCCGGGCGCGGCCGCCGAGGACGACGTCCGCTTCCTGTAAGCGCCCCCCCCGATCCGAACCGGTGACACCCAGTGCGACATACGACACTGGGTGTCACCGGTTCGGCGTTTGGGAGGGTCAGGCCGCGGCCGGCTCCTCTGCCGCGGGCGCGGCCGCGGGCTCGAGGGCCAGCTCCAGCAGGTCGGCGACGTCGTCGACCAGGTGGAAGGTCATGCGCTCGCGCACGGCCTCGGGCACGTCGTCCAGGTCCGGGCCGTTGCGGGCCGGCAGGAAGACGGTGGTGAGGCCGGCCCGGTCGGCGGCCAGCACCTTCTGCTTGACGCCACCGATGGGCAGGACCCGGCCCTGCAGCGTGACCTCGCCCGTCATGCCGACGTTGGCCCGCACCGGCCGGCCCGACAGGAGGCTGGCCAAAGCGGTGACCATGGTGACGCCGGCCGACGGACCGTCCTTGGGAACGGCGCCGGCGGGCACGTGGAGGTGGTAGCGCTGCGCGGGGTCGGTGTCGAGGTGGCCCCGGACGTAGGAGAGGGCGATCTCGGCCGACTCCTTCATGACGTCGCCGAGCTGGCCGGTCAGGGTCAGCGCGGGCAGCCCGGCCGCGGCCGGCAGCGAGGTGGCCTCGATGAACAGGACGTCGCCGCCCATGCCCGTCACGGCCAGGCCGGTGGCCACACCCGGCACCGCGGTGCGGTCCGCCGCCTCGAAGAAGTACTTCGGACGCCCCAGGTAGGTGCGGACGTCGTCACCGTCGACGGTGACGGGGGCGACGACGGCGCCCGATGCCAACCGGGTGGCCACCTTGCGCAGCACCTTGCCGAGCTCGCGCTCCAGGGTGCGCACGCCGGCTTCCCGGGTGTAGTCGGTGACCACCAGCCGCAGGGCGTCGTCGCTCAACGAGACCTCGTCGGTCGACAGCCCGTTGCGCTCCAGCTGGCGGGCCAGCAGGTGGTGGCGGGCGATCCCGACCTTCTCGTCCTCCGTGTACCCGTCCAGCGGGATGATCTCCATGCGGTCCAGCAGCGGGCCGGGGATGGTGTCGTACACGTTGGCCGTGGCGATGAAGAGGACGTCCGACAGGTCGAGGTCGACCTCCAGGTAGTGGTCCTTGAACGTGTGGTTCTGGGCCGGGTCGAGGACCTCCAGCAGGGCCGACGACGGGTCGCCCCGCCAGTCGCTGCCCAGCTTGTCGACCTCGTCCAGCATGAAGACGGGGTTCATGGTCCCGGCCTCACGCAGGGCGCGGACGATGCGGCCGGCCTGGGCGCCGACGTACGTGCGGCGGTGGCCGCGGATCTCGGCCTCGTCGCGCACGCCACCCAGGGACACACGGGCGAAGGAACGGCCGAGG
>DATASA010000194.1:0-4243 GCA_036269435.1 Acidimicrobiales bacterium
ACGGGACCTCCTCGCCGGTGGCGACCGAGACCCGCTTCTGCTTGATCCGCGACTTGGACTTGCCGTCGAGCTGGTGGAAGCGGACGTCCTTGGACGAGGTTGCGCTGTAGAGCTTCACCGGCACGTTCACCAGCCCGAAGCTGATGGCGCCGCTCCAGATGGGTCGGGGCACCATGCGATGGTACGTCGGAGGGCGGTGGGACGGGGACGGTCCCTGTTTTCGACAGCTAGCGCCGGGGAAGGCCTACCGCATGCCGAAAGTAGACCCTGCATCCGGAGAGCCCATGTCCGACGCGCCCGAGGGCGACGACGTCACCCGCGGTGGCAAGGTCCTGGGCGACCCTGACCTGGCCGACGCCACCCCGGTCGGTCGTCAAGGCATCGCCTACAGCGAGAGCGGCGGCGACGCCGACGACAACACCGACCATCGCTTCCAGTCCGAGCGTGGGGGCGGCACCGCGGGCGGAAGCGGCCAGGGAGCCTGACACCCCGTTCACCCGTTCACCCGTTCACCCGGTCAGCGCACTGCTGACCGGGTGAACACCCGCACGGCCAATGCCAGCATGGCGGCGGCGAACAGCACCACCACGCCGAGGCTGAGGACGGCCATCGCCGTCGGATCGCTCATGCCCCAGATGTCGCGCAGGCCCGCGCCCCGAGGGTCGACGAGGCCGTAGCGGAGCAGGGCCAACGCATGGGTCAGGGGCAGGACTTTGGCGAACCCGGTCAGGCCGGCGGGTAGGGCGCTGATGGGGAAGAACGAGCCGGCGAAGAACCACGGCAGCAGGGCGACCGGTGGGGCCACGCCGACGTACTCCTCCTGCCGGTCGATCCGCGCCGCGAGGATCTCGGCGATGGAGTGCATGGCGACGGCCAGGGCCAACGTGGCGCCCACCGCCCAACCGATGCCCGACGCGGTGCTGGCGAAGCTCGCCCCTCGGAGCACGGCTGCGACCATGAGGGCGGTGACCTGCAGCGCGCTGACCAGCAGGGCCACCGACAGGTTGGCCAGCACCATGAGGCCTCGTGGGGTGGGCGCGGCCAAGAGGTCGCGTTGAGCGCCGCTCTCCCGATCGACGATCATTCCGATGCCCCCCAGCACGCAGCTGAGCGGGACGAGGAGGCCGATGGTGCCGACGGCGACGAAGCTGAGGTAGTCGATCCCGCGCGTCGCCGGAATGGCCTTGGCCAGGGCGGGCGCGATGACGTCCGCGAACAGGATGGGCGTCAGCAGGGGGACCACGACCTCCCGGGGCGTGCTCGCGCTGAGCGAGAGACGGCGACGGGCGAGCGTGCCCAGCGCGGCGAGCGGCGAGCCGTGCGACCGGCGGGACGTGGCGGCGGGGACGGTCAGCGGGGGTTGACGGTGATTGTGTTCATCGACGTGCTCCTTCGGGGTCGTGGGCGGTCTAGGCGGCGAGGCTGGCGCCGGTCAGCTGGAGGTAGACGTCGTCGAGCGTCGGCTGCTTCGCGGTGATGGCGCCGGTACGGAGCCCGGCGGCGTCGACGGCGGCCATCGAGTCCCGTGCGGGTCGGTCGTGCAGGGGGATGGTGATCGTCGAGCCGACGGCGAACGCGTCGTCGCCCGCCGCGCCTGCCGCCCGGAGGGACCGGAGCGCGACGGCAGGGTCGTCGTTCACCCGGACCTGGAGGATCTCCCGCCCCAGGCCGGCGAGGAGGGCGGACGGGGTGTTGAGGGCGACGATGCGGCCGGCGTGCACGATGGCGACCCGGTCGCACAGGCGCTCGGCCTCGTCCAGGTAGTGGGTGGTGAGCAGAACGGTCACGTCCGCCGCCTCCCGCAGCGTGGCGATGAGGTCCAGCAGCTCGTGGCGGATCCGGGGGTCGAGCCCGACGGTGGGCTCGTCGAGGAACACGACTTCGGGACGCGAGATGAGGGCCCGGGCGATCTCGAGCCGTCGCCGCTCACCGCCGCTGTAGCCCGCCACCTTCCGATCGAGAAGGTCGGAGAGACCGAATACCGGAGCGAGCGCCGTGATCCGCTCGTCGGCGTCCGCCGCGTTCGTCCCCCACAGCCGAGCATGGGTTTTCAGGTTGCGTCGACCGGTGAGCGAACGGTCGACCACCGGCTCCTGGAAGACCACGGCGCTGACCCGGCGGGCAGCCAGCGGGTCGGTCCGCACGTCGTGACCGACCAGCCGAGCCGTCCCGGCGGTCGGTGTGATCGTCGTCGTCAGCATGCCGATCGTCGTCGACTTCCCGGCGCCGTTCGGGCCGAGGAGGCCGAACACCTCGCCCGGTGCGACCTGGAAATCGATCGCCTTCACCGCCTCGACGCCACCCGGGTACGTCTTGGTGAGCCCGCTGACCTCGATGGCCGCCTGTCCTGTCCTCATGTGCTTCCTCCTTGCGTCGGTCTGCGGCAAGGACGGCGCAGGGTTCGGAAACGTGACCGCTACTGGTCGGGAGCGAGGAATCCGGTCGGGTCGGCGACCGCGTGGATGTCGTCGATCAGGCCGCCCTTGGTCGCGAGAGTGACGATGGCGACCAGCGCCCCCCGGCGGTACGCAAGCAGGCCGAGCTGACCGTTGACCGGGTGGGAGACCAGGATCGTCCCACCGTCGCCCGCGAAGTAGCGGAGGAGGTTCCGGGCCACCTGGTCGCGGCCGACCTGCAGGGGCCACTCGCGGCCGTCGCCGAGGTCGACTTCGCCGACGACGTCCGGGTCGAGCAGCGCCATGAGGGCAGCGATGTCGCCGCCGGCGCACGCGGCGATGAACCGCTCCGCCACCCGCAGCGGGTCGTCAGGAGCGGCGACGAAGCGGGCCGGCGCGCTCTCGTCGGCGATCCGCCGGCGGGCCCGGCTGGCCAGCTTCCGGCACGCTTCGGGCGAGCGACCGACGATGGACGCGGCCATCTCGAACGAGAACCGGAAGACGTCGTGAAGCACGAACACGGTCCGCTCCGCGGGGCTGAGCCGCTGGAGAACGACGAGCAGGGCCATGCGGACGTCGTCGTCGAGGGTCACCCGGTCGGCAGGATCGGCGGTCGGTGGCAGTGCCGCAGCATCGGGGTCGAGCCCGAGCTCCTGGCGGCGGGACCGCGCCGAGCGCAGCTCGTCCAGGCACCGGCGGCTGACCACGACGACGAGCCAGGCGCGGACGTCGTCGATGGTGTCGAGATCGACGCGCAGCAAGCGGCTGAACGCGTCCTGGACGACGTCCTCCGCTCCCCCGATGTCGCCGAGCATCCGGAAGGCGAGGTCGACCATGAGCGGGCGCTGCTCGCGCCAAACCACGTCGATGGTCATCGGGCTGCGTCCCTCGTCGTCGCTCACGGCCTGTCCTCTTCCTCGCGTCCACCCCCAGGACGAACCACCGCGCCGAAGTGTGACATCGCGGGCGCTCTCAGCCGATGCCGTTCACGACCCCTGACCCGCTCCCCCTTGGAAGCACGCGGCGATCTCCTCGTCCCACGTCACCTCGCTGGCGATCACGTCGGTCCGGAGGCCCTTGACGGACGGTTGGCGGAGGGTTCCCGCCTCGGTCACCTCGGTATAGGCGATCTCGGCCACCAGCAGGGGCCGGACCCAGTGCAGGCCCGCCCTCGGTGCGTTGACGAACGGCGAGGCGGGCTGCTCGATCTGGGCGAAGAGCGCGGTGAGCTGGCGGATCATCTCCTCGTTCAGGCCCGATCCCGCCTGCCCGACGTAGAAGAGCCGCTGGCCCTCCTCGGCGGTGTCGTAGCAGCCCAACGCCAGCGACCCGATGCTCGACTCGCGGGAGCCCTGTCCGCTCGACCACCCGCCGACGACGAACTCCCGCCGCCGGCCGCACTTCATCTTCCACCAGGCCGTCGACCGCTTGCCCACGGAGTAGGTCGCGTCGACCCGCTTGGCCATGAACCCTTCGAGCCCGAGCTGGCGGCAGGCCTCCATCAGCTGCTCAGGGGTGGCGTCGAGAACCGGGGCCGTCTGCCACGAGTGGCCCTTGATCGCCAGGCGGTCGAGGATGTCGCGCCGGGCGGACTGCGGGCGGTCGACGAGCAGCTCACCGTCCAGCCACAGGACGTCGAAGGCGACGAAGACCGCCGGCGTCTCGGCGACGAGGCGGGCCGCCGGCTTGGCCACGTGCATCCTGCGCTGCAGACGCTGGAAGCTGGTCTGGCCCTTCTCGTTGAAGGTGACCATCTCCCCGTCGAGCACGGCCGCATGGGGTGCGAGGGCATCGCCGAGACCGGCCAGCTCCGGATAGCTGGCCGTGATCTCCCCGCCCCGGCGGTT
>DATASA010000195.1:0-2455 GCA_036269435.1 Acidimicrobiales bacterium
CGGCGGTGACGCCCAGGTCCTCCAGGGCGTCCATCTTCAGCGCCATGTCGGCGTCGGCGTTGCCCCCGCCCTCCTTGGTGAGCACGACCGCGTCCCAACCGGCATCCGCGCACAGCTTCGCCGCGGCGAGCGACACTTCCTGCTTGTCGGCCGCGTTGACCGGCTCGGGCGACAGGACCACGCCGGCGAACGAGAGGTCGGTGCCGTGCCGGGCCCGCAGGGCGGCCACGACGGGGTGGTTCTGGTGGACCCACGTGGGGTTGCGGAGCGACGGATGGCCGAACTGGCCGCTGACCACGGCGCCGTCGTCGAGGTCGGCCGGGTCGATGAGCGCCGGGCGGGCGCCGCTGAAGCTGGCGCCGTGGACGAACACGTCCTTGAAGACACCCTGGGTCTGGAGGTTGGTGATGGCCCCGATGCGGGGGAGGTCGTCGACCACATCCGGCTCGGCCAGGTCCTCCACCGCATCCGGCTCCGTGTCCAGGGCGGCCTCGGCCAGGCGGGCGGCCAGGGCGAGCGATCCTCGCCGGAGGGCGTCGTCGACGTCGGCCCAGTCCGCGTCCGGCGCGGGCGTGAACTCGACGACCAGGTTGTGGGTCTGCCCGAAGGGCGACAGTGCGGCCGCCGGCCCCGACATGTCGATGACCGCCTCCTGGGCCCGGGGCAGGTACCCGGCGACGACGACGGCCGCCCCCCGCAGGACGTGGGTGGTTGCCGCACCGTCAGCCGCGCCGTCGGCGCCGGCCGGCCCGAGCCAGCCCGGGAAGATGCCGCCGCCCGCCGGCCCCTTGGAGCGCGGCTCGACCACGTCGAGCACCTTGACGATGCGGGCGGCATCGCCGGGCGAGGCCCAGGAGACCCGGACCTCGGCCAGACAGGGCGCGGCCACAAGCCCGCTCGCCTCGACCTCGGAAACGGTGAGGCGGCCCCGGTCCCACGACGTGGTGGGACCGACGGCGACCTCCTGGACGAGATGGATCGACCTGCTCGGCACGCTCCCGAAGGTACTTGGGAGCAGGAGGGATCACTCCAGCCAGGTCGGCTGGAGCCGCTCCGGGCGGAAGACCTGCTTGGGCGGCTCGGCCGCGAGGACGACGACGCGGGCCAGCGCCGCACGCAGGACGGCGCGTTGCTCGTCGACGGTCATGGCCGGCCACGTCCGGCGCAGGGTACGGCCGGTGCCGGCCAGGGCCCGGAACGCGTCGACCCGGCCGAGACGCTCGGCCTCGGCCTCCGCCTCCTTGGCCCGGCCACCGACCTTGCGCTTCAGCGACAGCCACTCGGCCCGGCTGATCTCCCCGGATGCCCACATGTCGGCCAGGTCGTCGAGCCGCTGGCGGTGGCCGGCCAGCGCCGACACCGCCCGCCGGACGTCGGCCTGGTGGGCGGACGTCCGCCGGTCGGTGGGGCCGGCCCCCTCGGCCAGGGCGGGCGAGTCGAGACGGGCGAGGACAAGGTCCCGGACCGCGTCGTCGGCGCGGTCGGCGGTGACCGCCGTCCCCGAACACCCGCCGTGCGGCGGCCCCGGGCAGACGTACAGGTCGGCGCCTTTGGACCGGGGCATGCCCCGCAGGCCTCCTCCGCACCGCCAGCACCGCAAGAGGCCGGTCAGCAGGTACCGGCGGGTCGGGCGGCGGGGCCCTTTTCGTCGGTCTGCGTGCAGCGCCACCAGCCGGTCGTGGGTGCCGGGGTCGACGATGGCCGGATACCGCCCGTCGGCCAGCGGCGTCAGGTCGCCGGCCAGACCGGCCAACCGGGGCTGGACCAGCAGGCTCGACAGGGAGTTCACCCGCCAGGGACCGCCGTTGGCCGTGGTCAGGCCCCGTCGGTTCCAGTCGCCGACCACTGCGGAAAGGGTGTCGCCTTCGAGGACGCGGCGGGCGGCCTCGCGGATGGCGACCGCCTCCTCGTCGACGACGGAGGTGCGGTCGAGCGTGTGACCGAAGGCCCGCCGGGGAGACGCGAGGGAACCGTCCGCGGGCCCGGCAGGCACGACTGCCAGCCCGGTCCGGCGCTTGGCGGGTGGCCCGCCCGGCACCACGTTCGTACCCCCGACCGACGTCGCCAGCTCTCCTCCTTCGGCCTGCGGCGGCAAGGGCTGTTCCTCGCCGACGTGACGTTCCCGGGCTCTCCGCGACGTCTGTCCCGGGGTCTTCGGAGCGGCCTATCCCGTCGGATGAGCGGGAGAACCGTGGGCGTCGCTGTCTATTTCAGTCGGAATAGCTGAAATAGACAGTGCCTATTTCATCCGTTCTAATCGAAATAGAATGCGAAAAAGCGGGGCCTACAAACAAGTATTGCCACGGACAGGAGCACGCAATACAGTGCCGACCACATCCAGTGGTATCCGCCGAGGCCCACTTCAACGCCGTAGCAACTTCATCGCAGCCGTCGTCCTGGGCCCGGCCCAAACTATGCAGGGGGGAAGTATGACGAAGCTGTGCTGGTCGGCGGA